>VAYV01000180.1 GCA_005883175.1 Actinomycetota bacterium | reverse complement strand
TACGGGCCCCGTCAACGACCGGACATGGCGTTCGCGCGTTTGGTGCGCGCGGCGATCCGCGGGGACACCTTCACGCTGTACGGCGACGGCGAGCAAACGCGAGACTTCACGTTCGTGAGCGACGCGGTCCAAGGCTTGGATCGGGCATCACGGTCGGACTGGTGCGGCGTTGCGAACATCGGCGGCGGGTCGCGGACGTCCATGAACGAAGTGATCGGCATCGTCGAGTCCCTGTGTGGTCCCGTCCAGGTCGTACGGCTCCGCGCGCAGGACGGCGACGCTCGTCATACCGCGGCCGACACTTCGATCGCGCGCGCAGCGTTCGGGTATGCACCGTCCACCTCGCTCGTCGGTGGCTTGGCGGCGATGGTCGAGTGGGAGCGCGCACACATGGAGGTGGCGGCGTGAACTTCGCGTGGCCGGACCCACCCGAACCCGTCGCGACGCCGGACGATCTTCCGCCGCAGCCGGCCGCTCATCGCGTAAAGGTGTTGCACGTCATCACGCGGTTCTGGGCCGGCGCGGGAGGAAACACGCTCGTGTCCGCGCTGGGGATGGATCCGCTCCGGTACGAAGTATGGATCGCCGGCGTCCCCGGCGGTCCCCTCTGGGAGCGCGCGCGTGCAGCGGGCATCTCGTGCGTCGAGCTTCAGGACTTCCACGAATACATCGCACCGTTAGCCGATCTCCGCGTCTTCCTACGGATGATCCGCCTGATGCGTCGCGAGCGGTTCCAGATCGTTCACACGCATTCGTCGAAAGCCGGTGTCATGGGGCGCCTGGCAGCGTGGATAGCCCGCACGCCCGTCATCGTCCACACCTTCCATGGGTTCAGCTTCCACGACTTCATGAGCGCCGGGCGGCGTGCGGCGTACCTCTTCCTCGAGCGGCTGGCGAAGCCGGCAGCCGACGAGATCTTCGCGGTGGCGCCGCAGATCGCGCGCGAGGCCGTCGAGCGACGGCTCGCCCGGCCCGGTCAGATCTCGGTCGTGCCTTCGGCCGTTGAGCTCGACCAGATCCCCTTGGAGACGGACCCAACCGTGCGCGCGGAGCTCGGCATCCCGGAGAGCAGTCCTCTGATCGGGACCGTTGGGCGGCTGGATTTCCAGAAGTCACCCGTGGACTTCGTGCGCATGGCCGCCCTTGTTGCACAAGAGCGGCCCGACGCGCGCTTCGTCATGGTCGGTGACGGGACGCTCGAGCACGAGGCGCGCGAAGAAGCGGCGAAGATCGGCGCACCCGTCCTGTTCACCGGGTTCCGTCCCGACGCCGCAAGGATCGCGTCGGCCTTCGACGTCTTCGTCGTGTCCTCGCTGTACGAGGGTCTCGGCCGCTCGCTGACCGAGGCATTGGCGTCCGGCCGCCCTGCGGTCGCAACGGCCGTGAACGGCGTGCCGGACCTCGTCGAGCCGGGGGCGACCGGGCTGCTCGTCAAGCCGCGCGATCCGAAGGGCCTTGCCGCGTCCGTTCTTTGGATGATCGAGCATCCCGAGGAAGCGCGGCGCATGGGCGAGCTCGGTCGAGCTCGAGTCCGTTCGATCTTCGTTCCGGCGCAGATGTGCGCGCTTTTGGACGGCGCCTATCGGCGCTTGTTGGGTTTGCCCGAACAAGGCGGCGTCGCGGGCGCGGCGCCGCGCCTCCGTATCGACCGATCGCGTGGACGCCGGATCCGAGCGGTCGTGGATGGACGCACGAGGGATGCGAGCTGAGCAGATGCTGACTGATCCTGAGGCTCTGACGTTCGATGCGCGCGCGCTCAACTGGAGATTCGTCACGCCCTCGGAACCGACGGGGATGCTTCTGCTTCCCGCTGAAAACGAGCGGATCTCGTGGGCGGTCACCCCGTTCGAAACGGCGGGCGCGTTGGCGGAAGCGCTCCGGAGCGGCCCGTACCCCGGCGTCGCGATCCCCGATCTGCATCGGTGGGCTCGGATCGCCGACATCGACGCGGCCACGTTGCTGGGCGCGGCCGCTCAGAGCC
The DNA here is from genome assembly GCA_005883175.1 of Actinomycetota bacterium. Classification (GTDB taxonomy): domain Bacteria; phylum Actinomycetota; class AC-67; order AC-67; family AC-67; genus AC-67. Next base: position 12,215 of record VAYV01000180.1, on the reverse strand, counting down.
TTGCCGCGGGCGGGTGGATCTACGCGGGATTCGCCAATCCGTGGTATCCGCTGCGCTCGGGGAGGAGATCACTTCGGTTGGGGAAGGCGCTCTCCGTCCTCCGCCGTCACGGCCTGACCTCAACGGACGTGTACGTCGTGTTCCCCGATCAGCGTCGGCCGGCGTACCTCATTCCGCGCGACGGACGCCTTGAGCTTGAGTTCTTCCTCCAGCGATTCTTCCTGCCGTATGCGGACGGCGACGGCGCGCGCGCACGTGTCACGCGCGCGACGCTCCCATCGGCGCGCCGCGCGGCACTCGGCGTGCCGCACCGCGTTCGCGTCGCCCTCGCGCCGGCCTTCGCCGTGGTTTCCGGGAGGCCGTCGTGACCGGCCAGCTCGCGAGGTCGATCCTCGAGCACGCTCGACAGCACGGTGCTCCGCTCGAAGACGTCGCCGGCGTGATCGTTGCCGGCATCGACGCCGGGGCGTCGGCGAAGACGACCCTGATCTTCCTCGACCGCTCCCGGCGTCCGGCGCTCGTTGCGAAGGTTGCTCGGGATCGCACGGCCGAAGCCGGCCTCGTCGACGAGTTCGAGGCGCTGCGTCAGATGCGCGGCGATGTCGTTTCCGCAGCGGCCCTGCAGATCCCCCGCCCGCTCGGGCTCGTGCGGATCGACGGGCGGCTCGCTCTGATCATGACGGGCCTCGACGGCGAACCGATGATGTCGCGCTACTACGCGAACGGGCACACCGATAGCGCGGAGGACGTCGGACGCGACTTCGGCATGGCGTTCACGTGGTTGAGCGACCTCCAGAGCCAGACGTCGAGCCGGAGCATCTCGCTCGCCGACGCCGCAGCGCGCTGGGCGGAGCGTGTCCTCGACCGCTATTTCGAGGAGATCGGATGCAGCGCGGAAGAGGAGGCGCTCTTCGCGGAGGCGTCGGCGCGCGCGCAGGCCTTCGGGCACGTCGAAGTTCCCGTCTGCGCGTCGCACGGGGATTACTGGATGGGCAACCTGCTGGTGGGCGGGAACCGCATCGCAGGCGTCATCGACTGGGAGCGAGCCGAACCACGCGGGCTGCCCTTTACCGATATCTACAAGTTCCCGACGAGCTACGGCTTCTATCTGGACCGGGTCTCGCACCGCACGGGGGCTCGCCGCTCGGCCCACCCCGGCCGTGAGAACCTGCGCGCGCGGTGGGCACGCTACGGCGACTGGCCCAACCTCATCGGTTTCGCCTACGCATACTTCGGTTTCGGCTGGTTCCCCGAGCTCGTCCGTTCGTCGGTCTTGCGTCAGCTGGATCGATTCGGGATCCCATCGGGCGCGAACTGGGCGTTGTTCCCGCTGTTCCTCGCCGAGCAAGCGCTGTCGCTTCCAGACCCGTCCTTCCGTGCCGGGTACCGGTCCGCGATCGTCGCGTTGTCGGCGGAACGCGAATCGACGTGGCTGTGGAACGAGTCGGCCGCGGAGCCCAATGGTCACGCCGTGATCGCGACGGAGCGCCCCGCCGCGCACGACGTGAGGACCTGAGCGATGCAGGTGCCCATGCCGCTCCTCAACCAGCCACCGGACGATCAGGTTCGAGTGTTCGAGAGCCGTGACCACGTTCTGGACGAGGAAGCGACGGCGCGCCTCGCAGCCTTGGTGAAGGATGCGGATCTGGCGGCACCTCCCGTCGCGCTGCCGGACTTCCACCAAGAAGAGAACATGGAAGCGCCGTGCAGCATCGCGGTGGCGACGCGGGAGTTCATCCGGCCGACGCTCAGCAACGCGGCGGTCAATTGCGGCATGGCGTTGATCTCATTGGACGACGAGCGGCCCTCGGAGAGCGCGATCACGTCGTTCTACGACCGCATACGTGAGTCGATGCCGACGGAGGGCGGATCGTCGACGAGGTTGTCCGGACGAGAGGTGATCAGCGCCTGCATCGAAGGGTCGTCGTTCGCGACAGATCGTTTCCAGCTGGACCCCGCCGAGCTGGCTCGGGTCGAAGAGGGCGGCCGTATGGATCTCGACCCGTACGGAGGCGCCGACACGTTCCGCCGGGAGCTGCCGGCCTTGATCGTCCAACTTGCTCGCTTGCGTTTCGGCACCGTTGGTCCGAGCAACCACTTCATCGAGCTGCAGCGGGTCGAGGAGGTCTTCGAGCCCCGCATCGCCGAGTTGCTCGGCATCCGTCCCGGCCAGATCACGTTGCAGTTCCACGCGGGCGGGGGAGTGTTGACGGGGCTGGTCGGCCGGATGTTCGGCAGAAGGACCGACTATCCGCGGAAGCACCGCGCGATCATGTCACTTGCCAAACCTGCGTATCACCTGATCACGTCGCGCAGCCTTTCCGAGATCCGACGTCGCCGAGCGCTGTACTTCGCGGGTTCGTGTCCTCCGATCCCGCGCCACAGCCGCGAAGGCGAGCGCTACATGATGGCGAACGCGGCGGCGATGAATTACGGGTTCGCGTTCCGTCTCGCCGTCTATGCACGGCTGCGGCAGATCGCCGAGCAGACCTTCGGCGCATCGAGCGAGCTCATCGTCGACTCTCCCCACGACACGCTCTACGAGGAGGAGATCGCCGGCGCCCCGGCGCTCGTCCATCGGTACAAAGTCGCCCGGAGCTTCCCAGCGTCCATGATGGGCGGACGGGGCGTGCTCGAGCACACTGGTCAGCCCGTCCTGGTCCCCGGGACCAACCGAACTTCGTCGTTACTCGCCGTTGCCGCGGACGGTGCCGCTGGGAGCTTGTACTCCACGTCCCACGGAACGGGCTCGATCGTCCACGACTTCGTTCGCCGCGGTCTGTCGGGCTCCGATCCCCAAGGGCGGGAAACGTTGCGGTTCCGGTACTCGGGCCAGGCACCGGCTGTAGTCCCTCACTTCGACGACCGTGCCGTCGACGAGGCGATGTCAATCCTCGTCGGTCACGGGATCATCCGGCCCGTTGCCCGCTTGCGACCGTTCGCGGTGCTGACATGAGCGAGCGCCAATCGCGTTCCGACCGGCAGCCGGTCATAAGCAATCTTGTCGCGCGCATCGTCGCGTTGGTCGCGCTCGCGGCGGCGACGATCATCGTCGCACGGACCGGAGGTGCGAAGGCCGTCGGTGTTTTCTCGTTGCTTCGTGTTCTCCCGTGGCTGGCGGGTGCGATCGCGAGCCAAGGTGTGGTGGGGGCGGCGCCGTACTTCCTCTCCGGGCCGACCCGGCGGGACCGAAACGTCGGCCCCACCCTGCTCGCGATCGCCGTCGTCACCGGGCTCGTTGCAGCGGTGGCCTGGGCGGCTGCGTCACCCTTGATCGAAGACCTCTTCTTCAAAGCGGCGTCGGTGTCTGCCGTCGCCGCTGCCAGCTTCCTCGTCATGACGCAGCTGATGGAGTCCACGGCCAAGGCGTGTGCTCAAGGCACGGGGGACATGGGCGGGGCGAACCGAGTGATCATCCTCGAAGAAGTCCTGTACCTCCCGCTCTACGTGATCCTGCTTTGGGTCGGTGTGGGGCAGATCGCCGCCATGGTCGCTGCGCTCGCTGCAGGAGACGTGATCAACGGGTCGATCGCGTGGGTCCGGCTCAGCAGACGCGGTCTGTTCGCCGGAGGCGGCAAGCCGACGCTCTCGCTCGCGACCCGCATCGCTCGATACGGCGTCAGCGCACAGGTCGGCAGCTTGCTGATACTGCTCAACGAGCGGCTCGACTTCGCGATCGTTGCGGCGATCGTCGGACCGGCCGCCCTCGGCATCTACGCGGTCGCTTCGAAGCTCGCGGAGCTGTTGCGCGTTCCGACCACGGCGATCCAGTACGTGCTGTACCCGCAGTATTCGCGCGTGGGCGGAAAGGAAGCTGCGGTGCGCGCGCGCAAGATGATGCGGCGCGCGGGCTGGCTCCCGATCGCGCTCGCATTTCCGTTGGCGGGCGGGGCGTTCTTGTTGCCGGTGGTCTACGGCGGGCAGTTCCGGAGCGCGATCGTCCCGACGCTGATCTTGCTCGGGGGTCTCGCCGGTGCGGGCGTGAGCAGTGTGGTCACCGCTTTCCTCTACGCGGACGGACGGCCGGGTCTGAACTCGGTAGCGGCGGGCGCCGGTGTCGTCGTCACGGTCGTGCTCGACCTTGTTCTGATCCCACGCCTCGGCGTGCGCGGGGCCGCGATCGCGAGCACCGCAGCCTATCTGACGACATCGGCAGCGCATCTGTGGTTCTTCCACGTTGCGTCGCGCTCACACGCCGAGCTGCCGGCGGAGTCCATGCCGCTGGTGGAGGTGACGACGTGAGAGTCTTGGTCGTGTCTGCTCACCCCGACGACGAGACGCTCGGAGCCGGCGGCACCGTGGCTCGTCATGCCCGCCGCGGAGACGAGGTCTGGGTCTGCGTGTTGACCGATGGGCGCGCCCCGTACGGGGCAGCCGAGTGCACGTTGCGAGCCGCCGACGTGCTCGGGGTCAAGAAGGTCGTCTTCCTGGGCTTCACCGACCAACGTCTCGACGAAGGCGCGCTGCTGGATGTGATCCGTCCGCTCGAGCAGCTTGTGGCCGACTTCCGGCCCGAGGTCGTGTACACGCACTACGGGAACGACGTCAACCAGGATCATCGCGTTGCGTTCAACGCCACGATGGTCGCGACGCGCCCCGGCTCCGGCGTCCGCCGGGTACTTTCGTTCGAGGCAGCGTCGTCCACCGAGTGGGTCCCGCCCTTCGGAGGGAACGTCTTCGCGCCGAGCGTCTATGTCGACATCACCGACACCCTCCAAGCGAAGGTGGATGCCATGCGCTGCTACAGCGACGCGCGCGAGAGCGAGGTGCGGCCCTACCCGCATCCTCGGTCGTACGAAGCCATCGAGGTCTACGCGAAGCGCCACGGCGTCGAGTGTGGCCTGTATGCGGCTGAAGCGTTCATGCTCGTACGAGAAGTGATCGCCGACGAAGAGGAGACCGCCGATGGCACTTGACCCGTCGGAAGTCTCCCGCCGCCATTCCCCACAGCAAGCGAAGGCGTACGACCTCCATCCGGTGGAAGTGGCGCTCCCCGTTGCGAGGCGGCGGACGCTCTTCGCGAAGCGCGTTTTCGACGTCACGGCCTCGTGCGCGGCGATCATCGCCCTCACGCCCCTCTTCGCGATCATCGCCATCGCGATCAAGGTCGATAGTCGCGGGCCCGTCTTCTTCCGGCAGATCCGCGTCGGTCTGCGCGGCGAGTCGTTCGTCATCTGGAAGTTCCGAACGATGCTGCCGAACGCCGATCGCGTCGCGCCGAACGTGAGCCCCGCATCGGACCCGCGGATCACGAGGGTCGGGCGGTTCCTTCGCGGCGCCTACCTCGACGAGCTTCCGCAGCTTTTCAACGTGATCGCCGGGACGATGAGCGTCGTGGGTCCCCGTCCCGAGACGCCCGAGTTTGTTGCGCTGTATACCGCGGACGAGCGGCGCGTTCTGGACGTGAAGCCCGGGCTTCTCGGACCGTCGACGCTTGCGTCGATGGACGAGTCTGCGATCCTCGACGCAGCGGACGATCCCTTCACCTACTACGTCGACGTCTTGATGCCCGAACGGGTGCGTCTCGACCTCGCGTACCTAGACGAGATGTCTTTCGGGACGGACGTCAAGCTGCTCGTCCGACAACTGTCGAAGATCATCCTCGGACGTGGGTGATGGGCGCGCGCGTAACTCAGGGAGCCTGGGTCGGCGAAGTCACCGACCGGGAGGCGTGGAACGGCTTCGTCGAGCGCGCGCCCATCACCACCGTCATGCACCGCTGGGAGTGGCGGGAGATCATCGAGACGACGTACGGCCACCAGTCGATATACCTCGGAGCCTTCCGAGGATCCGAGCTGACGGGCGTCCTTCCCTTGGTATCGATGACGAGGCCGCTTTCCGGGACCCGGTTGGTCTCGATGCCTTTCGGGGAAGGCGGAGGCCCCTGCGCGACCGACGACGACGTCGCGCGATCGCTCGTCGGAGAAGCTCGGGACCGGGCCGCACGAGCGAAAGCCGTCCTCGACCTTCGCACGACGCAAGACCTCGGTCTGGACATGCCGGTCTCACTCGACAAGGTTGCCATGGTCCTCGAGCTCGGAGACTCGGCCGAGGCGCTCTGGGGCCGGCTGCCGGCCGAACGCCGCAATCGGGTGAAGAAGGCCGGGCGAGAGGGCCTGACCGCAACGGTCGACGGCCTCGAGGCGCTGGATGACTTCTACGGCGTCTTCGCGCGCAACATGCGCGACCTCGGTTCGCCGGTGCACGCGCGCGGGTTCTTCGAGCAGATCCTGGTAAAGCTCGCCGACCGGACCCGCCTCGTCGTCGTGCGCGCTCACGGACGGCCGGTCGGCGCTGCGATGATGCTGCGTCAAGGCGACACGGTAACCGTTCCGTGGATCTCCTCGCTGCGCGAGTTCTTCCCGAAGTGTCCGAACCAGCTCCTGTATTGGCGGGCGATGGAGCAGTCGATCGCCGACGGCGCGGTGCGCTTCGATTTCGGCCGCTCCTCGATCGGAGCGGGCACGCTCGAAGCGAAACGGCAGTGGGGCGCCACGCCCGTGCAGCAGTACTGGTACTACCACCCGGAAGCGGCGGGGAGCAGCGCGGAGAATGCGTCACGTTTCGGCTGGGCGATGCGCGCGTGGCGGCGCCTCCCGCTCGCGGCGGCGAACGTCCTTGGTCCTCGTCTGCGCGGATGGATCTCGAACTGAAGGGTGGCGTTGCTGCAGGCCGGTAGTCTGTCAGGCGAAGGCATGCGCCCCCCGCCCGGCTCCGGTCCAACCCATCAATGGCTGCTGCGGCTTCCATTGCCGTTCGTCGTTGGGATCACGATCGCATTCACGCTCGGCCCCGACGTCGTCGGGCCATCGAACATCCTCGACTTCTTCGCCCACGCGTCCGCGTACGCTGCCCTGACGGTCGCGGGGCTGGTCTGGCCCTCGCGGCGTGCCGGGGCATGGTGGGTCGACCTGGCCCGCGCGCTTGTGATCGTTGCGTTCGGCGCCGCTATGGAGTTCGCCCAGCATCTGGTCGGTCGCGACGCTCAGATCGGGGACGTCGGAGCGAACGCGATCGGCGTGCTCGCCGGCCTCACCGTCGTGCGGATCGGGCGCGCGCTGCTCGACTGAGCCGAAGCGCTAGCGCAGCGCGCGCGTATCCACGACGTAGGCCTGCGGGTTCGACTGCGTCCCGCACGTGCTCCCGCACGCGACGCTCCACGAGCTTGCGAACAGCAGGCGCATGCCGTCGGGCGACGGGACCGGGTGAGACTCGCACCGGTAGCAGCCGCTCGTGTCGGTGTGCGTATTCACCAGCCGCTCGACCTGACCCGACCCGTCCAGGCGGAAGGCGATGATCTCGTCGTTGAACGCCTCGCCAGAGCCCGGCCAGAAGCTCGCGTAGCACCAGCCGGGGCGCGCGAAGTCGCGGCACGAAACGTGGTAGCTCTGCGCGGTGTTGGTGTGTATGAGAGACGTCACCTTTCCATCGCTCAGCCGCACGCTGTAGACCTGCCCGAGGGCGACGCCGCCTACGGTCTGCGGGCACCACGACCTGTTCTGACCAACGGCTATGTCGTTGCCTCCGTCGTCATACGAGAGGTCGCTGTGGCCAACGTCGTAGACGAAGCCGTTCGACGAGCTGTGACCCGAGCACTCGGGTGTGCCTGCCGGGTAGACGTGCGGCGTCAGGGCGAGCGTCGTGGGATTCACGTCGAGGATCCGGTCGTGGTCGCCGGCGTAGTGGACGAGCATGAACTTCGCCGACGGCGAGATCGCGACGTGATCGATCGTGCAGTCGGATAGGCCGCAGTTCGTCTGCGCGTCGTACGCGGGACCGATCAGACCGGGCAGGGGGTCCATGCGGATGACGAGGACCTTGCCCGTCGATGCGTCGCCCTGGGCCCAGTACGCGCCGTTCCGCGACGGTCCGGCCTCGGAGTCGATCGTCGTCGAGAGCGGCAACGTCCACGAGCGGAGCAGCTTGCACTGGACGATGTCGAACCATCCGATCGTCGTCCCGTCCCGGAATTCGCGCACATGCGGGAGAACGGGCGACCAGCGATCGTCGTAGACGGAGTAGTTGGAACACGGCTTCATCGCGGGCTGATACGTGTTGCCGTCCAGGATCACATGGGACGGAGAGCCGCCCGACTGATTCTGGAGCCACAACAGCGACCCGTCCGCGTTCCAGGCTTGATCATCGTTGTAGTGCTGGCGAGCGTCCGATCCCCAGACCCCGGACGTGCCGTCTGCGTTCAAGAATGAGGTTCCCGCATTACCGACGATCCGCGTCACCGTCGTACCGAAGTTCGGGTCGACGAAGCTGCTGAGGTAGCCGGGCTTCCCAACCGAAGGGTCGCTGAAGATCGACCAGGCGTTCGTGACGACCGACCCCGACGGGCTGCCCGATGGCGACGGACTGGCCGACGGCGATGGGCTGTCCGACGGGGACGGGCTGTCCGACGGAGAGATCGAGGGATCCGGTGACGGGGATCCCGTCAGGGTGATCGATGGGGATGGCAGCGGCGCGACCGTCACGCGGAGATGGGGCGTTCGCTTCCCTTCCCGTGCGGAGAAGCTGATCGAGGAGCTCGACATGTCCTGGATGCCGAAGGTGTACGAGCCGCCGCTTTTCACGAATCGGGAGACGTCGATCGCGGACCATCGCATCGCGCGCACCGAGCCGGAGCGAACGTACGTCCTCTGCATGGCCGGACGGCTCCGGTAGGTCACCCTTCGTTCGCTCCAGGAGCTGGTCGCGGGGTGAACCGACACCCCCCTGGAGTTGGTCGTCCAGGAGTAGAGGTAGAGCGTTGCCTTGGATATCGAGCCCGAAGGTACGTTGAACCGAAGGAAGGCGTACCTCGTCGGCCAGCTCGCGTGGGTGCGTAGGCTCTGATTCCTCCCGTAGTTGGAGACGGGGGCCCACGACGACGCGAAGGAGTCCGCCTGGGCATTGATCGTGGTCGACACCGGAGATGACGACGCGACCATCATCGGGATGAGGGGCAGGGCGAGCAGCCCTGCTGCAGACGCTAGTCCGACACGCTTAAGCCACCGATCGCCCATCGCTACCTCTCCAATCACGCGAGGGCTTCGTGGCCGTATCGGCGGGAGAAATGGGCACCAGGCCTCGGCGCGCGCAAAAGCGGCAGCGGAGACGGGGTAACCCCACGAAGTCCTCTCCCCACGGATCGGGCGGACCCCCGGACGCCGGTTCAGATGACCGACAAAGGGGGAAGGACCGAACCGTTCCCACCTGTTCCTCGGCCTTGAGGGGTGGGGCCTTGACACTCTGAGTGGTTAAATCTTTCACTCAAAGTGGTGCGAGGAGGGGCGAGTCGGGCGTCGAATTTGGCCGAACTCCTCTCTTCTGGGCTTGGCTTGGAAGAGGACCGGCCGCCGGTTCCGCCCGGCGTTACACTCACCGCAGAGAGGCATGAAACGCTGGGCGATTTGGGGGGCGATTCTCGCCACGGGGCTGGGGTTTTTGGTCGCCCGTCCGGCGCTCGGGCAAACCGCGCAACCCCACGTCATCGTGGTCTCCCTGACCGGAACGGTCGACCCCCTGTCCGCGCGCTACGTCGAGCGCGGCATCCGCACCGGTCAGAGTGAGAAAGCAGCCGCAGTCCTGATCCGGATCGACACCCCCGGCGGTCTCGACTCCTCGATGCGTTCGATCATCAAAGCGATCTCGACGTCGAGCGTCCCCGTGGTCTGCTGGGTTGGACCGAGCGGCGCGCGCGCTGCGTCCGCGGGCGCCATCATCCTGACGGCGTGCCCGATCGCGGCAATGGCGCCCGGTACCAACGTCGGCGCGGCGCACCCGGTCGGATTCAGCGGCCAGGTCCTCGACGAGAAGGTCACGAACGACGCGGCTGCGTATGCGCGCGCGCTCGCGCAGCAGCACAACCGCAACGCCGACCTCGCGGAGCGCATGGTCCGCGAGTCGATCAGCGTGCCGGCCGAGGAAGCCTTGCGTGATAAAGCGATCGACCTGATCGCGCCGACACAGTCTCAGCTCTTCGAAGACCTAGCAGGGCGATCGATCAACAACATCACGATCACGACGGCGCGGCCCGAGTTCAGGTCCGTCGGCATGACGTTCATCGAGGCGCTGCTGCACGGCGCCGTCGACCCGAACATCGCGTTCATCTTGTTCCTGCTCGGCCTCGTCGGGATCATCTTCGAGATCCTGCATCCGGGCATCACGGTGCCCGGCATCCTCGGCAGCCTCTCCTTCTTGGTGTCGCTTGTCCTGCTGGGCCTGCTCCCCGTCAACATCGCCGGCGTCGTGTTGCTGCTCGTGGGGATGATCTTCTTCGCGTTCGAGGTGCACATCCACAGCTTCGGCGTGGCAGCAGGGCTCGGCATCGCGTCGCTGATCCTGGGTGGACTGTTCCTCTTCAACTCATCCGTGCCGAACGCGGCGGTGTCGAAGTGGCTCATCGTCGGCATGGCGCTCGCGCTGGCAGCCTTCTTCACGCTCGTCGTGCGCGCGGTCGTGCAGAGCCGGAAGCGTCTGCCGTCGCCGTCCAAGCTTGGAGACGTCGTGGGGGCAGAGGCGGTCGTCGTGCGCGCATTGGACCCGATCGGCATCGTTCGCGCGCACCGCGAGCAGTGGAGCGCGCGCACGGCCGCTGGGGCGATCCCTGAGGGCGCGCGCGTCCGCGTCACCGGCGTGCAAGGACTTACGCTTCTGGTCGAGCCGCTCGAAGTTTCTCACGTCAGCCAAAAAGAAGGAGAAAGTCGATGACCGCTCTGATCGTTATCGGGGTAATCCTGTTCTTCTTCCTCTTCATCATCCTGCCGCTGTCGATAAAGATCGTCCGTGAGTTCCAGCGGCTCGTCGTGTTCCGCTTGGGCCGCATGATCGGACCGAAGGGTCCGGGGATGGTATTTCTGATCCCGATCATCGACCGGCCCCAGTGGGTCGACCTCAGGGAGTTCTACCTCGAGATCCCGCACCAAACCTCGATCACGAAAGACAACGCCCCGATCTCGATCGACTTCATCACGTTCTACAAGGTCGTGGATCCTGTCCAAAGCGTCATCGCCATCCAGGACTTCGCTGGGGCGGCGCTGAACATCGCAGCGACGACGTTGCGGTCGGTCGTCGGTGACATCTCGCTTGACGACGTGCTCGCCAAGCGTGAGGAGATCAACCAGATCCTGCGGGCAAAGCTGGACGAGATCACCGAACGGTGGGGCGTGAAGGTCACCAACGTTGAGATCCGCGAGATCATCCCGCCGCCTGCGGTCCAGGAGGCAATGACGCGCCAGATGTCGGCTGAGCGAAGCCGGCGCGCGGTCGTGACCGAGGCGGACGGCACGAAGGAGGCTGCGGTCACGGTTGCCGAAGGCGACAAGCAAGCAAACATCTTAAAGGCGGAGGGCCAGCGACAAGCGGCGATCCTGACCGCTGAAGGGTTCGCGCTGGCTCTGAAGACCGTGTTTGAAGCGGCGAAAGGCGTCGACGCGAAGACGATGGGTCTTCAGTACCTCGAGGCGCTGAAGGTGCTCGGCGCGTCGCCGTCGACCAAGTTCGTGCTGCCGCTCGAATTCACCGGCTTGTTGAAAGGCATCGGTGGTTTCGCGGACCAAGCGTTCGGCTCGGACGGTCAGGAGCAAGCGGCGACCTCCGGCTGAGTTTCCGCTCCTAACCGGCCCCCTTTAGGGGGGTTCGCGTGATTCACACTATTGTTGAGCCGGCAGCGGGATATGAGGATTGGCGGTCCTCTTCATCTCGTGGTGGGCCAGGGCCCAAGGGGCGTGGGGAATCGCGAGTTGGAAAGCGTCGCCGGACTTGAAGGCCGAAGCGCTTCGTGGTGCCCGGGTTTACGAGGAGCGCGACCGGCAGGAAGCACGCCGGGGCCGCGTCCAGCACATCACAAGGGGCAGAGAGCACGCGCTGCGTCGCCGCGAACGAGAAGCGCTGGAGATGGTGCGGGAGCACTTCGGAGATCTCCGTGACCTGACGGTCCTCGACCTCGGATGTGGGTTCGGGCGGCTGCTCGGCGCATTCCGCGCCGCGGGCGTTCCTGCGAAGAACCTCGTCGGGGTGGACCTCGTCAAGCCGCGCATTGAAGCCGCGGCCGCGCGCTTTCCGGGCATCAGGTTCATCCACGGGAACGCGGCGGAGCTGGATCTGGGCGGCCGCACCTTCGACGTCGTCGCCATGTTCACGCTGGTGTCCTCGGTCCGCAATGACGCCCTCGCAACGCGGATCGCGGGCGCGGTCGACACCGTTCTGGCCCCGGGCGGCGCCATTCT
>VAYV01000013.1 GCA_005883175.1 Actinomycetota bacterium | reverse complement strand
GCCAAAACTGTTCACACGCCGCGACCTGCCGCGACCTTCCCAGCTCGGCCATGGACTTCCCGAGCTCATCCGCACCGCCGAGGAACCTTTGACGCGCTGGGCTGACTGAAGCAGTCTGACCGCCGATGCGCTCTGAAGTCAGGTACGCGAGGTCCGGAGCCGTTCACCATCGCCTAAACGAAACTGGTAGCCAGCGACCTCCGGAGTTATGGGGGTTAGGCCGGCGCCGCTCACAAGGCTCGGCGATACGTGATCTCGAGGTCGTCGTCCCAGTTCGCGTCGTCGTAGGACAACTGCCCCTTTCCCGACATCGTCTGATCCGCATCCTCGAAGATGTAGGTCATGCGCTGCGAGAAGGGCGTATCGCTCGATGCGAATGAGCCCGCGTCCGAGTGCCGGCTCATCGCGATCGCCCACCCGTTGTCGGCTAGGGTCAACTCGAAGCGGGGATATCGGGGTGGTGGTATTGGATCCGATGGATCAGGAAACGCTCGCCCTCGAGCCACTCGACCTGACTTGACCCGGAGAGGACCGTGCCGGGGAGCGCCGGGTGGGTCGCTTCGGTCGTCCACCGGCCGACGAGCCTGCGCCCGAGGCTTTGAAGTTCAGCGTTCATGATCGGTAGACGCCCGCGAGAGGGGAACTGATCGCCGACCCGCAACTTCTTTGGTTGAGAATCGCAGAGCATTGTGAAGCACGTGACCCCGCCTCCTGTTGATCGGTCGACGGCAGATGGCCTACGTCGCCGACCTCGAGCGCCGCCGATTGTTCCGCCGCCTTCGCGGCGTCGGCGACCGCACCGCGAACCCCTCGGTCTGCCATCGCACGGATGGCAGCGGGCAGGCGGTAGCCGCTCACCACCGGAAACAAGTCGTCTGCTGTCAGTTCAGGCGTCCTGGCTACTCCTCGTGGAAGGCTTTCCACGCGCGGTTCCCTCAAGGCTCTGAGAGCAAGAACCGCCGAACATGTGCGTTGAACTTCTCGGGCTGTTCCATGTTGCTCACGTGACCGGCGCGCGGGATGATCGCAAGCTCGGCCTTCGGGATCCCATCTCTGAGCTGCTCGGCGATGTTCTTTGGGCTTCGACGATCATCGTCTCCCCACACGAGCAGTGTCGGAACCTCGATCGCCGGCAACAGACCGGTTGTGTCGGTGTCGGCGAGTGATCTCGCCATCAGGCGAAAGCCATGCGGGTGAAACTCGCGGAAGACGATCGACATCTCATCGATGAGCTCCGCGGGTGCGCCTTCGGTGAACATCTCGGGAACCCAGCGAGTTGCGAACTCGTCGCCCGGCAGGGATGAATCACGCAGGCATCTCTGCAACCGCTTTTCGCAGTCATCGACGGGAAGGGACCCTTTCCAACCCGCGTACGTGTCGGCTAGGAGGAAGCCCGCTACGCGTGCCGGATACGATCGGTAGAACTCCTGAGCAAGCACGCCGCCCCATGAGAGCCCGACGATAACCGCGCGATCAACGCCGACCGCATCGAGGAAGGATGCGAGGCAGTGCGCCCAGTCGGTGATCGTGAACTGCTCCGGTGGATCCGAGGACTCACCTGCTCCGGGCGCGTCCCAAGCGATGACGCGGAATGCATCCGAGAGCCCCTCCAACTGGGTTCTCCAGCAGCGGGAGTCACAAAGAAACCCGTGGAGCAATATCAGCGGAGGGCCGTCGCCTGCTGAGCGAGAGGCGATCGCGAGGCCATTCACGTCGACGGGACGACTCACAAGCGGAGCGTCGCCGGGAACGCCCTGCAAGTCAAAGTGGTCAAAGTCTTGAGGGTCGACCCGAAGGGCCCTTGGGGGTAAATACGATCACGCCGGAATCAGCCTGGAAGGGTTGGGAAAGGCATCCACGTTGATCCTGCCTCGTTCTGCATGGCCCAGCGTGACGGTTCTTGCACGTCAAGTTCGTCCGGACTGGCCCAGCGAGTTTGATTGAGTTCTGCTGCGTTTGGCTCCATCGAGGCTCAGGTTCCTTCGGCCGCCAACGCAAACGACCCCATCGACGGCCGGTCGCTCAGAGGTGCATCCATTCTGTATCCACCCAGAAGTCGCTCAGGACCAAGTAGCACGGCGAGCGGGCTGCGCGCGCACACCACCGTCCGGATCAAGGGCATCTTCTCGAAAACCTGGGGGGTAGCCCCCGGCGAATAAGACCAGCCTCCACGCTGCGCACAGCCATGGGGCGAACCGTAGGCTCGCCCCATGGCTGGGGGGATGGGCCCGACCGCCGTGCTCACGCGCGCGCGCGCAGAACTGCGCGCGCGCCGCGCCTCGATGATCGCCCTCACGCTGCTCGTGGGCGTCGGCGCCGCCACGGTCATGACCCTCGCCGCCGGCGCGCGCCGCACCGACACCGCGTACCCACGTTTCGCGCGCGCCTACAAGGCCGCGGACGTAGTCGTGTTCCCCAGCTTCGGCGAGCAGAATTTCGCGAACCTCGACTTCAACACGATCGCTCGGCTACCGCAGGTCGCCGCAGCGTCCGTACAGAGCTTCTTTGCCGCAACCGATCCGGCTTTGCAGGTACTCGGCAGCGATGCGGCGGGGGGAGTCAGCATCAACCGGCTCAAGATCTTGAACGGCCACGCGCCCAACCCGAACAGCCTCGACGAGGTCATGGTCGCATTCGACTTTGCGCGCACCCGGCATCTTCATGTCGGCAGCCGGCTGAGCGTTGGGTTCGGTGTGACCCAGAACAAGGACCTTGCCCCGATGACCCTTCGGGTCGTTGGGATCGAAGCTGCGCCCGGTGAGTTCCCGCCGCAGCTTTCCACCAACGGCTTCGGCAGCGGGTGGATCCATGTCACTCCGGCCCTGGCCCACTCGCTGGCCGCCCAACAGGTTTTCACCTTCAAGTTCCTTATCGTCCGGCTGAAGCACGGGAACGCCGACTACAAGGCCTTCAACGACGAGCTCAACGCGTTGGCGACCGCAACGGCGGGAGGCAAGCCTCAGCTGAATCAGAGCCAGGCTCCCCAAGCGGCGAACGTTCAGCGGTCGATCCATCTGGAGGCTGTTGCACTGTGGATCGTCGCCGCGCTTATCGCGCTCATCGCATCTCTTATCTTCTCGCAGCTGCTCGCCCGCCAAGCGACACTCGATGCGACAGAGACCCCAACGCTGCTCGCCCTCGGCATGACCCGCTGGCAATTGTGGCTTGCCGGCATGGGTCGGGTGGCGCTGATCGGGGTTGCGGCCGCGGCCGTCGGCGTGCTCGGCGCGTTCTTCGCGTCGACGCTGATGCCGATCGGTCTCGCGCGCAACGCGGAGCCGAGCGCCGGCTTCTCGTTCGACCCTCTCTCGCTCGGCCTCATCGCTGCGGGGGTCGTCGTGATGGTTCTTGCGGTCGCCGCCTGGCCGGTATGGAAGAGCACCCGCGCGATCGCGCGCGAGCCCTCGCGCTCCGAGCGTCCGTCGCTCGTGTCACGAACCGCCGCAATGTCGGGCTTTACGCCGTCGGCCAGCACAGGGATGCGTCTCGCGCTCGAGCCCGGCCGCGGCCGTACCGAGGTTCCCGTCCGTAGCTCCTTGCTCAGCGTGTTGCTTGCGATTGTCGCCCTCACGGGTGCGCTCTCGTTCGGCGCCAGCCTGGATCATCTCTTGAGCACGCCGCACCTGTACGGTTGGAACTGGGACGTCCACGTGACGACGAACAACGCCATGGACAGCATCGCTGCGTTGAAGATCCTCGAGCCGGATCAGCGCATCGCCGACATCGCAAGCATCGACACGCCTCCGGTGGTCCTGAACGACAAGGTTCACTTCCAACTTCTGGGCTTGCAGGATGTCAAGGGCCTCATCCAACCGGTCTTGGTCGACGGCCATGTGCCCGAGACGACCGGGGAGATCGCGCTCGGCATCAAGACGCTCAAAGACCTCCACGCGCACATCGGCTCGACGATCACGATGTATATCTCCGCGGTCCAGGCGAGACGCGCGCAGTTCAAGGTGGTGGGAACGGTCGTCATCCCGCCGAACACCGATAGCGGCCGCCTCGGGGAGGGTGCCGTCGTCGTCGGCCCGGCCGAGCAGCGGATGGCACCGCCGCCGCCCTTCCAGATCCCCCCGGCATCGGACTTGCTCTTCAACTTCGCGCCCGGCGTGAACAAGAAGGCCGTCGAGGCGGAGCTCAGAGATAAGTTCACGGACCAGTACTCGCTCGTACTCCCGCAACGTCCTACGGACCTCGTGAACTTCGGCCAGGTCCAGAACCTGCCCCTCCTCTTGGCGGGCCTCGTCGCGCTGCTCGCCGCGGCGACCTTGGCCCACACCCTGGCGACGTCGATCCGTCGTCGCCGCCGCGACTTCGCGATCTTGAAGATGCTCGGGTTCGTGCCACCCCAGGTGCGCTCGACGGTGGCATGGCAGGCGACGACGTTCGTGTCCGTTGCATTGCTGATCGGGATCCCCGTTGGGATCGGCGTCGGCCGCGTCGTCTGGACGGCGTTCGCGAACGGGCTCGGCACGGTTCCCGAGCCGGTCACGCCCTCGGTCCGGCTTCTCCTGACCGTCGCCGGCGCGATCGTCCTGGCCAACGTGATCGCTGCGATCCCGGCCGTCATCGCCGGCCGCATGCGCCCCGCGCCCGCCTTGCGCGCGGAATAACAGGATTCCGAGCAGCCTGCCGCGAACCACAAACACGATGAAGATCCGCATTCGAAGGCGCTCCGATCGCATCCTGCCGACGCACGATCCGGCGCTCGCTCCGGTGCGGGTCGGAGTGTCCGAGGAGACGTAGCGCCTACCAGGATCGAGCCGATGTCAGGCTGAGATTCCGGTCGCGCAGCGCGCTGAGCAGGTCAGATCGGTTCACACAACATCCCGCTACCTCCACGAAACCGCGACCTGGAGTTAGTTCGTCTCCGCGTTGCACAACTGAGACTGGGAAAAACTGGCCGTTCGGACACTGCCGGTTCTCCCGGCCGTCGATACCGTGACCCGTGTTGAGCTCGCGTTGCGAGCAGGGCAGGGGGATCATGCGTTTCCGACTCGTGGCGGCGGCAGCCGTTCTCGCGATCGTCTCGGTCTGCGCGGCGTCTTCGCCGGCGTCTTCTCCCGAGCGCAGCATGCGCGCGCAGGCCGAGCCGGGAGCGACCGCCGACGTTCGCGTCCGCCTCGTCCGCGAGCCATCGGCCGAGTGGCGTCGCGACGTTGTTGTCAAGCAGAAGGCCCCCAAGAGGGTCTCGGGGACGCTCATCGAGGTCTCGATCGCCACGCAGCGATTGACCGCGTGGCAGGACGGGGTCGTGGTGCTCAGCACCCCGATCTCGACGGGGATGCCCGGCTACGACACGCCGCCGGGTCACTTCCACGTCCTGTTCAAGAACCCCAACGCGTGGTCGGCGAAGTGGGGCGTGATCATGCCGTGGGCGCTGAACATCCACGGCAACTACTTCATCCACCAGGTCACGCACTATCCCGGCTCGACGGTGAACATCGGCGAGTCGCGCCTCGGAACGCGGGCGAGCCACGGCTGCGTCCGGGTCGGGACCGCGGCGGCCGAGAGGCTCTACCGTTGGGCGCGCGTGGGCACCCCCGTCTGGATCCACTAAGCCGGAACCACGCGAATAGCCCATCCGGATCCTGCGGACCGGCGGTAGCCTCGAACCGATGGACCCGAAGACCGTCCTGATGCCGCTCCCGCACTACGGGTTCGATCCGACCGAGAGCGCGGTCCCCTGGCGCGCGCTCGTGCGGGCCGGCCACCACGTGGTCTTCGCGACGCCCGACGGCGAACCTGCGCAGGCCGATCATCGGATGGTGACGGGCAAAGGCCTGCCCAAGCTGCTCCGCAAGAGCTTGATGGCTCGCGCGGATGACGTTCGCGTGTATCGAGACATGGAAGGCTCGGACGCGTTCCGCCGGCCGATCGAGTACGAGAAGATCCAGCCGGACGAGTACGACGCGCTCGTCCTGACCGGCGGCCACGATAAGGGGATGCGGCCCTACCTCGAGAGTGCGGTCCTTCACCGGGTCGTCGCGCACTTCTTCGACCGGGACAAACCGGTGGGCGCGATCTGCCACGGGACGCTTCTCGCGGCGCGCTCGCAGTCATTGGACAATCCCGAGTGCAACGGCCGCTCGGTCCTGTGGGGCAAACGAACGACCGGTCTCACGCGTAACCAGGAGATGGCGGCGTACTGGCTGACGCGCGCAACGCTGCGCGACTACTACCGGACGTACGACATGCCGATGATGGACGACCTCATCTCACACCTGCGCACGTCGACCGATTACACGGCCGGACCGGGCACACCGGTTCCGATGATCCGCGACACGGACGAGCGTCCCAACGGGTTCACCGTCAAAGACGGGAACTACCTATCGGCGCGCTGGCCGGGTGATGCGCACGCGTTCGCGCGCGAGCTCGTCACGCTGATCGGGACGCGGGGCTGAGCAACCGCTAACGAACCAAGCGGGGGAGCAGCCTGCCGCGGTCGCTATGCCTCCGCTCCGTAGGTAACAGGGAACAAGGCCGGACGGATCTGTGTTACACCGGTACCGAACAAGGAGGCTCTGTGAGCAAGAAAGCGACGTTCGCAGCCGGATGCTTCTGGGGAGTCGAGGCCGCGTTCCGCGAGACGCCCGGCGTGCTCGCCACCACCGTCGGCTACACCGGCGGCTCCACGAAGAACCCCACCTACGAACAGGTGTGCAGCCACACAACCGGGCACGCCGAGGCGGTCGAGGTT
>VAYV01000012.1 GCA_005883175.1 Actinomycetota bacterium | reverse complement strand
CCGCGAGCGCCGCACAGCCGAGTGCGACCGCGCCGGGGATCGCCCAGGCGCGCGCGCGAGGCTGCTCGAGGGATGGAAGTGCGTTCATACGACCCTGAACGACTGCTTCACGAGGACGCGCGGATTGAACGGTGCGTGATTCGCCATCACGAACTCCACGGTAACGACGTGGAGGCCGGGAGTCAGACCGGTCGCGTTGTACTCGACGCCCGAGTAAAAGGTCTTCACTTGACCGTCGATGCTGACGTGGATGTGCCCCGTGTCCGGAGTGACGGCGTTCGTCGTCTGCGACACGATACGTGCGCCGGTCAGCGTGACCTTTACGTGCAGCGTCGAGCCGTGGATCACTTCGTTCGGTGTCGGCGAGACGATGGTGAGATGTCCGGTCGATGCGAGTCTCGTCAACGACGCGGTCGGTGTCGGCGAGTTAGACGCTTTCGGGGACCCTCCCCCGCACGCGGCCAACGCCATCATGATTCCGATCATCGAGATAACTGCGATGCGCTTCATCCTTGCTTCCTCACTTTCCGATCATCTGCTCGAAGTAGGTCCACAACAACTCCCCCGTCTTGGTCTTCGCCCACACGTCGAACCGGTACGTGCCGGGCGAAAGATTTGCGTCGGAAACGATATGACCCTCCGCAAGTTGCCTGAACGTGAGTCCCTGCGGCTGTCCCCCCGGCGGCGTCTCGAGCACGAAATAGTCGCTCAAGCCCGTCAATCCATTGCCTTTCGGATCGAAGTACGTTGCGTGTACCTCGTTCTGTCCTGGCTTTCCGGGGTCGATGTAGAACTGGACCGAGCGGCCCTGCGGAAGCCCGACGATGTACACGGTCGGCTGACCGGCTACGGCGTTCACCGAAACCTGCTGCGTCACCTTCGTCGGCACGGTCAGGGGAACCTCCACCGACGCCGTTCCGCGCTGGATCACCGCCGTCACCGTCCACACGCCGCCGAGCGAAAGGTTGGTGCCGGTCGCGGTGTAGGTGCCGCTCCCTTTGGCTTGTAGCTGGAGCGTCGACTGGCCGATCTGCACGGGGCCGAGATACCCGAACCGCAACGAGACCTGCGCTTGCACGGGCGCGCCGGTGTTGTAGTCGCTCACCTTCAGCGTGAACTTGTTCTGTCCCGCCGTTCCCGGCGTCGCGGTGAGCTGCAGCTTCACCGTCGTGCCGAAGTCACTTCCGGTAACGACGACATTCTGCGCAGGAACGGCCGCTTGCACGGCGCGCGCAGGCGCCACGCTGGAAAGGATGCCGGTGAGAACGAGCACGGCGGTTGCGAGAACGAGCTCGCCTGTCCCGGTACGGAACAGTCCTCGAGGGTTCTCGCCGCTCTTCGGAACGTTCCGGTACCGGTTCACGGCCCCGAGCACGATCAAGCCCAGCAACAGGGCCGCTTTCGCGATCACTACCTGGCCGTACGACGTCGCGAACAGGCCGTGCCAAGAGTTGATCTCTTCGAACGCGCGCCACATACCGGCACCGGCCAGCACAATGATGAGATAGAAGGCCAGCGTTGAAAAGCGCCGGACGGCGCGCTGTCTCGCTTCAGGCGAGAGGGAGCCGACGCCGACGAGAACGGCCGCGAGACCACCGATCCACATCCCCGCGGCGATGACGTGCACCCACTGCAACAAGATCTTGCCGGCGCGCCACGCCCCGGTAGCGGCGTGGCCTTCTGCGATGTGACCGAGCACGGTCGCGGCGGCACCCGTGAGGATGATCGCGAAGCCTGCGTGCCTCGTCGATGCACGGCGAGCGAGAACGACTCCGATCACTGTTACTGCGAGAGGGATCAGGCGCACCAGGAACGCGTGGCCGATCGACGTGCTGAAAACATGGCCGATAGCGATGCCGGCATCGCGGCGTTGCGCTTCAACCAGCCCGAGCAGCCCGATCAGAGCCAAGAACCACCCGATGTGCGCGAGCGGCGGCGCGCGCGCGAGATCCTTCGAAACGAACAACACCGCGAACGCAACGCCGAGCAACAGGAACAGACCCGTGTAGAAGAGCCAGCGCGATATCACGGTCAGAGGCGACGGCGACGGTGTCTTGGGTTGCACGACCTTATGCCCGGCCGGGGAAACTCCGACGCCGAATGCGAACGCGCCGGCCGTTACGTGCCCGTCGACGCGAGACACAGTGCGCCAGTTCACGGTGTACACGCCGTTCGGTAGCGAGCCGACGTCGACGACGAGCTCGTCGGCCTTGCCCGGCACCGCGCGCGCCTTGCCCTTCTCTACGTTGTTCCCGTTCTGATCGACAACGTGAACGATCGACAACGACGTGTCCGGATCCTCGGTGAATGCGAGGACGACCGAGGACGGCGATTTCGCCAGCTGCGCGCCATCGGGGGGATCGGAGCTCCGCAGAAGCGCGTGCGCGTACGCCGTCGGGCTCGCCATGACGAGCGCGAGTCCGATCAGGGCAGCGACGAACGCGATCCTGCGAGTCATGCGTTAGTGGTCTTCTTCCGCCGACCGGCGATACCCGCCACAAGACCACCGGCACCGAGCACCAGTCCGACGATGGCGAGGATCAGGGCCGTGTTCGCCGTGCTCTTGCCCTTGTCGGCGGCCGTCCGCGCGAGAGCCGTCCTCGCGTCCACCGCCTCGACGCGGTTCGCAAGATCACCTGCCGAGGGATCCTTGGCGGGGAACATCACTTCCGTCGGGTCCTTGACCGGGTCGAACGTTGTCGGCGAAGACGTGAAGCTCTGCTCGACTTTCTGCCCGTGGATCGACCCGGTGAAATGGAACGTGTAGTCCCCGGGACGAGTCGGGATGAAGAAAGCCCGATAGTCGCCCGGAGTCCCCTCGCCCGAGTCGGGATCGAACGTCGTCTCGAGCGGATACGTCACCGTCTGACCGCTGAACACGACCGTCACCTTCAGCGAATCGCCGAGGTCGGTTACCGGCTTCCCATTGGAATCCGAAAGGATCAGCTGCACGCTGTTCCTGAAGCCCGCGTAAGTGGGCTCATCTCCCCATCCGACGACGAACTTGTACTTCCCGACGGTCTTCTCAACATGCGCGAGCGCCGGAGAAGTCGCGCTCACGACGAGCGCGCCAAGGACGGCGGCAACGAACGCATAGCGAATGGATCTTGGCATGAAAACACTCCAATCCTCGGAGCCGCCTCGGTCGAGGCGGCTTCTGATCAGGAAAGGAGTGCGAGCGGAGGTGCGCGCGGCGACGCGCGCGTAAGGAGCGCGAGCCGCGGCCGGAAGACGTCAAGCGGCCGCGCGAAGATCGCAACCGCAGGAACGACCGGCGGCGCCGACGCGAGCGCGCGAGCGATGAGCCGGCCGGCGCGCTCGATCAAGGAAAGAACGAACGCGGTGACCGTTGCGACGATCACCTGAAGCACGACGCCGACGAGTGTGACCTTCAGCAGCTGACCGGCGTGCGCGTTGACGACGATGCGCTCCCCGGCTTCGAGGGCGACGAAGCCACCGCTTTGGATCAGCGCGAGCATCCCTGCCGAGCGCCACACCGATCGACGTTCTGCCGGGTGATGCGCGCGCAAGATGCCGAAGGCGAACGAGCCGATCGCGGCCAGCACAGCCGACGCGATCGCGAACTCGAACGCTTTGCCGAAGTACGCGTGACCCGTTTGCTGAAGCAAGCCGCTGCGCACGACCGGGTTCCGATAAAGAAGCAGGTAGTCGAGGACGTGCGCGCCGGCGAGGCCGAGCATCGCCGCGCCGCCGAGAACGGCGGCTCGCAGGACGCGCGCGGGTGAACGCATGAGGCAGTCAGTGTAGCGAGGCCCATGCGCGATGGCGCATCCGGGCGTCCGGCCTGAGGTTTTCGGCCGGAATCAGCCGCTCGAGACCAAGGCCTCTTCGCGGTTCCAGATGCGCGCGGACAGCCCCACGCTCACAACGATCGCGACCGTGAGGCCGATCAGGATGCTCCACGCTATCCACGCGCTCTCCCGAACGACGACGAAGGCGAGCGCTTGGACGCCGAAGATCACCGGGAAGACGACGACCGCCGTGATCGCTTGCGCACCACGCACGGACTTCGCTTTGGAGCCGAACAGAAGGCCGAGCACGACCATCGCGAAACCCGCTACCAGCGACAGGGCGACCGTCTCGAGCAGGACACCGTGCGAGACGATCGTGAACGGGTCGGCCGCCTTCCCGCGAAGGAACAACAAGAACGCGGTAAACCCGATCGCGCTCGTCGCCAGGCTGGGGACGTACGCCGCGCCCAAAAGCTTCCCCGCGAAGATCGAGACATTGCTGAGCGGCGTCGCGAGAAGCGGTCCGAGCGTGCCGTGCTCGCGTTCACCCACGAACGCGGTCAGCGCCGCTTGCAGCCCCGCGATGTACGGGAAGACCAATACTTCCGTCATGATCACGAGAACGATCTCGGGCCGTCCCCTCGCTCCGATGGCGCCGTTCGCGATCACGACCGGCAAAACCAGACCGAAGACGACCATCATCGTTACCGAGCGGCGATCCTGGAGCAGCGCGCGCAGCTCGCGACGCATGACGACGAAC
>VAYV01000011.1 GCA_005883175.1 Actinomycetota bacterium | reverse complement strand
TTCCCGTCTCGTACGACGGCGTCGGGAATGCGTTGCCGCTCGTCTTGATCGAAGGCGAGGTTCACGGGACGTGGTCCTTTCGCGGCGCCGGCGACCGGATCACGATCAGCATCCAGCTCTACGACAGCCCCGGCCCGCGGCTGCAAGCCGCTCTCGAAGACGAAGCGAACCTCGTCGGCGGCTTCCTGGAAGCGTCGAACGTTACGATCGAACAAGAGCGCCTTCCTCGTCCTGCGCGTCGCGTCGCCGCCAAGGCCCGACCGCGCAAGGCCCTGAAGCGCGCGTCGCGCGCGCCCGCTCGCCGCGCTGCCGTCAGAAAGCCGTCGCGATCCGGATCCAGCCCTCGCCGTACTCGAGCGTCTGCACCGCGCCGAAACCGGCGGCCTTGAACGCCACGTCCCAGTTGGTCGCGAGGTAGTCCTTCAGGTACGGCTCGGGGAACGGGATCGGTTTCAGCGCTTTCCCCCCGACCCGGTACGGCTCCATGACGGCGATCTCGCCGCCCGGCCGGGACACGCGCCGCATCTCGGCCAAGATCACCGGCGACACGTCCTCAGGTAGCTCGTGGAAGAGCAAGCTGGCCGTCACCAGATCGAACGACCCGTCGGCGAACGGAAGGTGCTCGGCGTTCAGACAGCGCACGTCGATGTTGCGGTCGTGCGCGAGCTTCCGTTCGGCCACGGCAAGCATGTACGGAGACACGTCGATCGAGGTGATCTGCGCGCGCGGGAAACGCCGGCGCCAGGCGAGGGTGCTCTCCCCCGTCCCGCAGGCGACGTCGAGGACCCGACTCGGGACGGAGTCGACCTGCGCGGACAAGAGGTCGCGCTGCTCGGTCTCGTTCTCGAAGTACTCGGCGAAGATCTCCTTCACGACCGGGTCCCAGGTCGCCGCCGCTCCCGGCTTCGAGTACCCGCCCTCCAGACCGTGGATCGACGAACGCACGTAGTCCGGCATCGGCGGAGGCGAGAGCCGCACGATCGCCTGGTCCCAGTCGATGTCCGACACCACGTCTTCCCAGCGCACGCGCGCGCCGATACGCGCCGTGACCTCGTTCGGAACCCACCCTTCGGTCGTCTTGATGGTCATGGCCCCTCCCCTCGTTGCCTGCGCCATAGTCCAGTCTGGACTATGCTCATGGTCCAGACCGTATAATCCAACTTGGACTATGTCAAGACCTGAATCCGAGCTTGCCGCCGGGGACCACATCTTCCTGGCCTTCCTGCTGTGGGGGCCTGCCTCCGCGTACGACATCAAGAAGACGATGGCGGTCTCGGTCAGCTATTTCTGGAGCGCAGCTCACAGCCAGGTGTACCAGCAGGCGAACAGGCTGCTCCGCGGCGGATTCATCAAAGAGAAGGAGGCGCCAGGGGGGCGTCGCAAGCGCATCCTGTCCCTGACGCCCAAGGGCCGGCGGGCGGTCACCGGATGGCTCGCCTCCCCCGCTTCGTTCCCAGAGTTCCGGAACGAATCGCTCGCGAAGGTCTTCTTCGCCGCGCACGGCGACCTGGAGAAGATCCGCGCGATGCTGCTCGATCAACGGGACCATCACGTGAGCCAGCTGGCGGAATACGAAGGCATCCGCAAGCTGCTCGAGCTGGCGGACAATCCCGAGGTTCCCTACGAGCTGATGACGCTGCGCCTCGGTATCGCCGTCGAGCAGACCTGCATCGCGTGGGCGGACGAGGTTCTCAAGGATCTGGATCGGAAGATACGATCTGGGCGTGACTCCGGACGAGAACGTCGAGGCGGTTCGGCGCGAAAGTAACGCTCTCGCTGCCGCCGCTCGCCGCGCGCTCATGCCAACGGTTCCGTCGTGCCCCGAGTGGTCCGTGTCCGATCTCGTCTGGCACGTCGGCGGGATCCACCGTCACCGCATCTGGTTGATCACCGAACATCCCGACGGTCCCTCGGGATTCGATATCGAGCGGCCCGGAGACGACGCGATCGTCGACTGGTTCGTGGATGGGTCCGAAGAGCTCGCACGCGTCCTCGAGTCGCACGAGCCGACCGAAAAGGTATGGACGTGGTTCCCGGACGATCAGACCGTCGGGTTCTGGCAACGCCGCATGGCGCAAGAGACCGCCGTGCATCGGTGGGACGGCGAGAACGCGAACGGCGAGCGCAGGGCGATCGATCCCTGGCTCGCAGCCGACGGCGTCGCGGAGTTCCTCGACACGTTGCTCGTGGTCCAGGACGCGCCGCCAAAGGGCAACGGCGAGACGATCCACGTGCACGCGACCGACGCGCCGTCGGAGTGGGTGATCACGCTTGCGCCGGAAGGCGCGCGCGCCGAGCAAGGTCACGCGAAGGCAGACGCGGCCCTGCGGGGAACGGCATCAGACCTGTTGCTGGCGCTCTGGCGGCGACTGCCGCTGGACGCGCTCGAGGTGCTCGGTGACCGCGGCGTCGCAGAGGCGTTCGTCGGCGGGATGGACCTCAGCTAGCCGGTCCGCCCCTCGGTCTTCGCGCTCACGAGCGCGGCCATGTTCCCCTCGGGGTGGCGGTTCTCCGACATCAGCTGGTGCGCCTCGCTGATGCCTTCGAAGGTGAACACGCGCCCGAGGCACGGGTCGATCTTGCCTTGCACGACGAGGTCGTTGAACGCGTAGGCCTGCTCGTCGTTCGCGAAATGCGAGCCTTGGAAGCGCTTCTGGCGCATCCAGAGGTAGCGAAGGTCGACGACCGCGTTGTAGCCGCTCGTCCCCGCGCAGATAACGACCATCCCGCCGGTGTCGCACATGAAGATGCTCGTGGGGACGGTGGACTCGCCGGGATGCTCGAACACGATCGCCGGCGACCGCTTATCGCCGAGCGCATCCCAGAACGCCTTGCCGAACTTCTTCGCGCCGCCGAGCCAGGTGTTGAACGCGTCGTTGTCGGTCCAGTGCGGCAGCATGCCCCAGTGGTCGAAGTTCTTGCGATTGATCACACCGACGGCGCCGAGCTTCTTGCAGAACTCGACCTTGTCGTCGCTCGACACGACGGCAACGGGCTCCGCGCCGGCCAGGGCTGCGATCTGTGTCGCCATGGAACCGAGGCCTCCGGCGCCGCCCCATATGAGTACGGCGTCCCCCGCCGCGACTTCGTTGGGAGGCCAGCCGTGCAGCATGCGATACGCGGTCGCACCGACCAGCGTCGGCGCCGCCGCCCCTTCCCAGGTGAGGTGCGGCGCTTTCGGCATGCACTGATGCCCTTGCACTTTGGTGAACTGCGCGAACGATCCCCAGTTCGATTCGTAGCCCCAGATACGGAACGACGGATCGAACATCGGGTCTTCGCCGTCGGTGCCGGCTTCGACGTCCCACTGGCCGCAGTGGATGACGACGTGATCCCCGACCTTGACGTTCGTCACGTCCGAACCGACCGCGTACACGACGCCCGATGCGTCCGACCCGCCGATGTGGAAGTCGGCCGGCTCGCCGAAGCGCGCGTGCACCTTGGTCACGTCGATCGGCACGCCGCGCGCAGCCCACACGTTGTTGTAATTGATCCCGGCCGCCATCACGAGCACGAGCGCGTCGTTGGGACCGATCTCTGGGACGTCGATCTCTTCGATCTGGAACGCTTTCTCCGGCTCGCCGAAGCGTTCGGGGCGGATCACCTGTGCGTACATGCGCGCCGGGATCTCGCCGAGCGGCGGAACGTCTCCGATCTCGTAGATGCTCGCGGCCACCGGTCCTCCTCGCGGACGTTTCGCAAAGGATTATCGTCGCGCGCGCGCCGGTCAAACCGGTGATATACCCACGTCATGGCCGCGCCGCCGACCCCCAGCTTCGTCGAGTCTCACACGACGACGGTGACGCTCAAGGATGGGACACGGATGCTCGTCCGGCCGATCGTCCCGGAAGACAAGAACCTGCTGGTCGAAGGCTTCGCGCAGCTCTCTCCGCAGACGCGTTTCCGGCGGTTCCTCGGCTACATGGACAAGCTGCGCGCGCCGCTGCTCCGCTACCTCACGGAGATCGACTACGTCGACCACTTCGCGTGGATCGGGCTCAACGCCGACGATCACGGCGGCATCGGCGTTGCGCGCTACGTGCGGATGCGCGACGACCCGACCGCAGCCGAAGCGGCGATCGTCGTTGTCGATGCGTACCAGCGCCGCGGTGCCGGGACGATCTTGCTGCAGCTGCTCGGGGCGTCGGCGCTCGCGAACGGGATCACGCATTTCGTCGGCGAAGCGCTGGCGGAGAACCAGCCGATCCGCGAGCTGCTCGAGAACCTCGGCGCGCGCGTCTACGACGCCGGCGCAGGCGAGGTCGGCTTCGAGGTCGACCTCCCCTCTAACGCGGAGAATGTGAAGGAGACCGCGATCTATCGCGCGCTGCGCGCGGCGGCGGAGGGCAAGGTAACCCAGGTGCCCCCAGAGTCACACGCGACCGAAGACGACGCGGCGAAGGTCAAGAAGCATCGAGCGCGCGCACCGCGTCCGTGATGATCCTGACTGCTTCCTCGACGCGATCCCGATGCGTTCGATGGCTCACGATGCACGCGCGCAGCCAGAACGCGCCGTTCAACAGGGTGCTCGACAGGAAGATCCGCTGCGACGCGTTGATACGTTCGAGCAGCCGCCGGTTGAACGCATCGGCGTCGCCGGTCTTCGGCAGGTAGCGGAACGGAACGACGGTTAGCTCCGGCTTCCAGGGGACGTCGAAGCCCGGTTCTCTCTTCAGAGCTTCGTAAAGCAGACGGGTGAGATCGAGCTTCTCGTTGAGCGCCATGCGGAACGCTTCGATGCCGTGGAGCTTCAGCGGCAGCCACACGCGCAAACCGCGGAAGTCCCGCGAGAGCTCGGTTCTCGCCGTCTCGGACGAGAAGTACGCCCGTGCCGTACGGCAGGAACAACGTCTTGTGGGGGTCAAGCGTGATCGAGTCGGCGCGGTCGATGCCGGCCAGGCGCGCGCGGCCGCGCTCCGTCAACGCGAAGAAGCCTCCGTACGCGGCGTCGGCGTGCAACCAGAGCCCATGCGTCTCGCTGATATCGGCGACCGTCGCGAGCGGATCGATAGCGCCGGTGTTGGTCGTCCCGGCCGACGCGACGACGAGGAACGGCTTCCGGCCGGCGTCGCGGTCCTCCTTGACGAGCCGCTGCAGCGCCTCGGGAACCATCCGAAGCTCGTCCGAGACCGGCACCTTTCGCAGTGCGCGCAACGGGAACCCCGCGATCCCCGCCGCCTTCGCGACCGACGCGTGCGTCTGCTCCGTAACGTAGATGCAACCGTCGGCGAACTCCTCGCCGAGCTTGGCCGCGCGCGCCGTCACGATCGCCGACAGGTTCGACATCGAGCCACCGCTCGTAAGGATGCCGCGCGCCTCCATCGGATAGTCGAACATCCCGCAGAGCCAGCGGATTACGTCGGCCTCCATCGCGGCGAACACAGGCGCGGCGTTCCAGAGGTTTACGAAGCGGTTGACCGACAGCGAGAGGAAGTCCGCGACGGCGGCGGTGAACAGGCCACCGCCCGGGATGAACGCCATGTATCCCAGCCCGGCCGGATTGAACGCCTTGCGCGCGCCGAGCGCGATCTGGTCGATCAGCTCGTCGAAGCCGGTCCCCGTCTCGGGCGCGTCGCTGCGGATCCGCGCCAGAGCTTCGGGTAAACCGTCCAGGTCCACGTGCGGGGCGTCCGGAAGCGACGAGATGAAGTCGACGACGAAGTCGAGGGCCCGTTCGGCGATCGCGCGCATCTCATCGCGACCGGGCTCGAGCGGATACATGATCATCGCCAAAGGGATATACGGAGGGTGGAGCAGGGTCAATGCGCGCCAACAAGCGAAAGGACCGCCCGTGTCGGGCGGTCCTTTACTTCGCGGCCGAAGCCGGTTAGCACTTCTTCTTCTGACCCAACGGCAAAATGTCGAAATGAGGTCCGGCGCATTCGCTCTTACCGTTGCAATTGCTCGGACCCTGCTTCTTGCATTGCCCCGGCGCCGTCGTCGCATGTCCGACGCCCCCCGCCGCGCTGAATGTAACCGCGACTATGGCCGCTGCGATCAACTTCTTGCGTCCGCGCATCATCTGATTCCCTCCCGGTGTGGATGGATGCCACGACCCCATACCTGCTCGGAAGCAGGCAACTGGTGCTGATCACGGACGACTGTCGGGGGGCGCGCGGATGAGGGTTCGCTCCGTCACGCCTCGCCTCACAGGGGCCTCCAGCAGCCGCCGCCTACCGCGCCTAGGCCAGGGATTACCCTGCGGATAAGTCCTTTAAGCGTAAAAGTTCCCATTTCGTCCACACGGCAGCGGGTTTGACGCAGAGCGTGCCCGCTCGACTCCGCAGCATGGCCGGCGGGGCCACCTGTTGCGGCCCCGGTACGATTGCGCCCATGATCGAGAACTTCGCGCTTTCCGACGACCTTGAGCTGTTCCGAAAGACGGTCCGCGAGCTCGCGGAGGCGAAGATCGCGCCGCGGGCCGCCCAGATCGACGCCGAGGACGAATATCCGCGCGACATGCACGAGCTGCTCGTCAAGAACGACCTCATGGCGATCGGCTACCCCGAGGAGTTCGGCGGGTCGGGCGGGCTGCTCGAGTTCTGCGTCTTCATTGAAGAGATCTGTAGGGTGTCGGCCGGCGTGTCGCTGATCCCCGTGGTGAATCGGCTCGGGTCGATGCCGGTGATGCTGGCCGGGAACGAGGACCAGAAGAAGGAGCTGATCGGCGGCGTCGTGCGGGGCGATCGGCAGCTCGCGTACTGCTTGACGGAGCCCGAGTCGGGGTCGGACGCCGCGGCGATGCGCTCGCGCGCGGTTCGCGACGGCGACTCGTGGGTTCTGAACGGCCAGAAGCGATTCATCTCGAACGCCGGCATCGCCGACACATACACGTACTTCGCCGTCACAGACCCGGACGGCTCGAAGGGTAAGAACATCACTGCGTTTATCGTGCGGGCCGACCGGCCGGGCTTCAGCCTCGGCCGGGAGGAGCACAAGATGGGGATCCGCGGGTCGCCCACGCGCGAGGTGCTGCTCGACAACTACGTTGCGCCGGCCGAGGACGTGCTCGGCGAGGTGAACATGGGCTTCACGTATGCGATGCAAACGCTGGACTTCTCGCGGCCGACGATCGGCGCGCAGGCGCTCGGCATCGCGCAAGGCGCGTTCGACCACGCGCTCGCGTACGCGAAGGAGCGGCAGCAGTTCGGGCAGTCGATCGTGGGGTTCCAGGGCATCCAGTTCATGCTCGCCGATATGGCGATGGCGATCGAAGCCGCGCGCCTCTTGGTCTACAAGGCGGCGATGAAGGTCGTGAACAAAGAGCCGGACGTGAGCTACTGGGCGGCCATCGCGAAATGCTTCGCGTCGGATACGGCGATGAAGGTGACGACCGACGCGGTTCAGATCCTCGGCGGGTACGGCTACGTGAAGGAGTTCCCCGTCGAGCGCATGATGCGCGACGCGAAGATCACCCAGATCTACGAAGGGACGAACCAGATCCAGCGCGTGGTGATCGCGCGCGCGCTCGAGCGCGGCAACGCGGGTCGCTGATCCCTACCGCGCCGGCGCCCCGTCCAGCACGTCGCGCCCGGCCAGCGGCTCGCGAAGCGGTACGTCCACGGTCCGGACGAAACGAAGGCCTCTGCACGCGTTGTGGTTCGGCACTGCGAAGATCGTGACGGTGACGGCGGTGCGCCTGTACCCGACCTCGATGCGATCGAGGTCCTGACAGGAGTCGAGCCCGTAGGTCACCGTCAAGCTTCGGTCGGTCGGCGTAACCTGCGCAGCCTCCCACGCGACCGGCGTGCTCGACGCGGTCCCGCACGCCATGAAGACGCGGCGGAAGCGGAGCCGTGCTCTTTCGATGACCCGCGTCATCGTGTCCGGCGGTATGAACGCCACGTACGCGGTAAGGATCGCCATCGAGAAGAAGCCGACCATGATGTTCAGGGCGATCGCGACGTGCATGAACACGCCCAGAACTAAGACGTACGGGCGCGCTTTACGGTTCCAGATCAGAACGGCCAGCGACGCTTCGAGCGCGAGCGTCCCCAACGTCATGATGTTGGAGATCAGCAAGTTATGGGTGATGAACCCTGGAACGTGGAATCGCTCCAGATCTCCGAGGCGAAGCGCATAGGACACGGCGGTGCCGTTGTTCCACGACATTCCCTGCACCTTCGCCCAGACGGTCGCTGCGTACGTCACGCTCAGTTGGACCTGGATGAGACGCAACGCCCACGGCGCTCGCGCCGGGAACTCCCAGAAGTGGTCCTTCGCCTTGCGCCATCGATCGACAGA
Source organism: Actinomycetota bacterium (assembly GCA_005883175.1). GTDB lineage: Bacteria > Actinomycetota > AC-67 > AC-67 > AC-67 > AC-67. The sequence continues at coordinate 2,213 of VAYV01000011.1, read as the reverse complement.
AAGGGCCACGCCGGTCGGGGCCAGCATGAGATAGAAGGCCAGGTTGCGAACAAGGACGTCACCCGAGTTAAAGATGTAAGGATCGCGACGCTCGAGCGTCAGGATGCCGAGGAACACCACGATCGACGCCAGTCGAGACTGGAATATGTACCGAAGAACGTCCGGAGGTCCGCTGCGAGTGAAAGCGTCCACCCCAGCGCCACGATGCCGAACGCGATCCTGACGACGCCAAGCGTCGACGTCGGCTGGGGCTCGAACCAGAAGCGCCGCCATGCGGCTGCGATCCCGGCCATCACGAGCCCCCGGCGAGCACAGACGGCGTGACCGCCAGCGAGTAAAACGTGAACTCGTTCCACGGCCCGCGCGACGGATGCGTTCCCGGTGGGTTCAAGATGTACCACCGGCGGGTGAGCGAGATCTGGATGGGGTGCCGCACGGAGGTGTTGTGGGTGCGCGCAAGCCAGACGGCGAGCGGCGACCACAGCCACGACATGTCGTCCAAGCGCACGTTTTCGGACCACTTCTGCCAGCGATAGGGCCTGTACTCCGCGCTATAGGGATCGCCGGTTCGGACCGCCCAGACATCGTAGGCCCCATCGTTGTACGTGATGCTCGCGTCGAGCGCGAACGTCTCCCGGCGCGGCTCCGGCGCGAAGACGCTCCACGTTTGATCCAGCCCTACGCTGTCCCTGACGGGCTGCACGATCGAGTTGAGCTTCTGCTGCAGGTACGAGGTCTGGGGGATGTTCGCCGCCACGAGTGACGCGAGGATGAAAATCATCACCCCGGTGATGACCGCGCGACCGGCCTGACTCGACTCGACCTTTTCCTGCAGATCGATCATCAGGGGATTCTCCACTTCACGAGCGCGCTGCTATTAAGGACGACGTACGCAGGCTTCTGCGCTTGTGGAATGCTGAACGTCACCCAGCCGCGCTCGCATTGCTTCGGCTTCGCAAACAGCGCCGGCTTGAGCTCGGGCTTCTTGACGGCCGCGACGGACGGCCACGCATGGTCATCCGGAGTCTCCACGACGAAGAGGGTTCTCTGGACGCCGGTCACCGTGGTGGGGTGGGCCCCCGCGCATGCCTGGATGTCGGCGGCCACGAGGACCATGTTCGCGCCCGGGGCTTTTCCGACGGAGGGAAGGAGGGAGTACACGACCACGATGTTCCCCGCCGTCGTCTCGACCCGCTGCCCCATCGAAACGGTGGTTGTCGGAATGCTGGGGCTCGAAGGCGGCTGATTCGCTTTGGTGCTCACACAGGCGGCCAACGACGCGAGCAGCGCGACGGCTGCGACGTTCCGGCGGCGCACCATGCGGCCCCGATCTCTGGTCTCTCGCAACGTGGCTTTCCCCCGATCCCCGTCCCTTCTGTGTTCCGCGTCCGTCATTCTGCCTCCTCCTGTGCCCCGCCGGGCGCCACCGAGGAAACCCGGATTTTTCGAACCGAGCGATGCTCGAGCCACGCCGAGATCAGCGACCCGGCCAAGGCCAGCCCGAACACCCTTCTCGATATCGGCGTCGCCCCTTTTGGCGCGCCAAGAAGATCGACGCGACGATGATCGAGGGCAGCGCGACGCTGTACACGAGATTCGTCGGCCTGACGAGCAGTCGCAAGCCTCGATAGTTCGATTGGGGCCACGGCACGCTGGTGATCCCCAGATCGGCAATGTTGCGAGCGATCACGGCGATCTGGCCCCCGGGGTTCTCTTTCATGCAGCGCAGCCCTTGGCGGATGAAGTACGACTGCTCCCACGCGACGTGCGTTGGAAAGACATAGTCGTTCCCGCGACCGGTCTGGACGGCAACAGGACTCGCGACTTCGATGAAGCCCGTGGAATCGTTGCCCGTCGTTATCGTATTCACAGGGCAGTGACCCTGGAAGAAGTTCGTGCCGCCGTTCTCGCTCATGCCGACGAAGCGAGCGGCCGCGTGCGCGTTGAGCGCGAGGACAGACGCGACGGGAAGGATCAGACCGAGGCCGGCGAACGCTGCCATGCGCGCGCGGAACCCCTTCTTCTGCAGCAAGACGAAAGCTGCGATGGCGACGTTCAACACAAGCTGTGGACGTACCGCAAGCGCGATGCCGCCGGCGATCCCTGCGAGCATCCCAGTCACGACGGCGTTCCAACCGGAAGACTCACGCGCGCGCAACGCGAGCCACAGCATCAGCAGCAGGAACACGATCGAGGGGATCTCCGACATGAAG
>VAYV01000010.1 GCA_005883175.1 Actinomycetota bacterium | reverse complement strand
GGTGCTGCGAACGTCATGGCGTACGACCCGGTGGTCGATCCGGAAGCATTGATCGCGAGCGGCATCGAGCCCGTGCCGGTTCTCGCCGACCTCATGGCGCGCGCGGACATCATCAGCGTGCACGCGCCGCTGACACCAGCGACCAGAGGGCTGCTCGGCGAGAAAGAGTTCGCCCGGGTGAAGCCGGGGTCGTTCTTCGTGAACACCGCGCGCTTCGGGATCGCGGCCGAAGAACCGCTGCTCGCGGCGCTGCGCGACGGCCGGCTGGCTGCGGCGGCATTCGACCACTTCGAGAACGAGTTCCTTTCGCCCGAGCATCCCTTGGCGTCGATGGGGAACGTGGTGCTGACGCCGCACATCGGCGGCTCGACGATCGAGACGATCGAGAACCACACGCTGACGATCGCGCAAGGGATCCACGACGTGCTCGAGGGGAAGATCCCGGGCTCGGTCGTGAATCCCGAAGTGCTGTAGATCGTGGCCCTGTACGCGGGCATCGACGTCGGCACGAGCGGCGGCAGGTGTCTCATCGTCGACGAGCGCGGACGGCGCGCCGGATACGGCGAGCATCCGTGGCGGTACACGCCCGATGAGAGCGGCTTTCCGACGCTGGAACCGGCGACCGCGATCGACGCGTTGCGCGCGGCCGTTACCGACGCGCTGAAGACGTGTGACCCTGGTGAGCTGCGCGCGGCCGGCGTGACCTCTCAGCGCACCGGGGTGGTCTTCCTCGATGCCGACGGCCGCGAGCTGTACGTCGGTCCGAACACCGACGGTCGCGGCGCGCAAGAGGGGATCGCGCAAGAGAAGGCGCACGGCGACCTGATCTATCGCGTGGCCGGGCGCCTTCCCGCGATGATCTACTTCCCGGCGCGCCTCGCCTGGGCCGATGGTCGCCGGACCTCCTCGGCGCGCTCTCGGTGCCCGAAACGATCTTGCCTTCCTTGCGAGCAGCCGGCGAGCCTTCGGGGGTTGCGGAGGAGGGGAACCCGCTGGGACTTCCGGCGGGCCTAGGTGTCTTCTGTGCGGGTGCGGATACGCAGTGCGCGGCGCTGGGGCTTGGGGTCGTCGAGAGCGGGTCGGCCTTCGTTGTCGCGGGGACGACGATGATCGCGCAGCAGCTTTTGGGTGATTACGCGCTGGATCCTAAAGGTCGCACGTGGACGTCTCCGCATCTGGTGGTCGATGTGCTTAGCCAGGAATCTCATTGTGGGGAAGCGGGTTCCGCGCTCGTGTGGCTCTCGGGCCTCTTGAAGGAAACTCCTTCTTCCTTGGTAACCGAGAGTGAGCTGTCGGAACCAGGAGCAGGTGGCGTTCGGTTCTACGACTCGTATCCGAGCACCGCCCGCGATTTCGCCTTGGTTCGCTCGGGCGGCTTCGAGTTCCCCGTCCCGGTGCTCGCCCTCGGGCGCTCGCGTGGGGACCTTGCGCGAGGGTTGCTCGAAGGGATCGCGTTCGGCGCGCGCGCGGGGCTGGACGTCTTGGAGGAGATCAACGGGGCGCCGTCGGAGATCGCCGTCGCCGGCGGTGTTGCTCGCGCGCGCGCGTTCCGCGAGGCGCTGGCGGGCTCCTCGCAAGGGCCGTTACGGGTGGCGACGGAGACGGCGTCGAGCGCATTGGGAGCGGCGATCGCCTCGTGGCGCGCGCGCGCCGACGAGCTCGATCAGAAGGCCATGAAGATGGGTGGATTGCTGCGATGAAGTACCAGGCGGAGCGCGAGCTCGTCATCAAGTACGCGGTCGAGATGGAAGACCGAGACCTGACCGTCGGCACGTCCGGCAACGTCAGCATGCGTGTCGACGATGGGGCGATCATCACGCCGTCGACGATCCCGTACAAGGAGATCCGGCCGGAGGACTGCTGCCTTCTGGACCTCGAAGGCGGCGTGCTCGAAGGCGAGAAGATCCCATCGGTGGAGCACAAAGTCCACCTCGAGTGCTACAAGGCGCGCTCCGACGTCAACGCGGTCATCCACGCGCATCCCACCGTTGCAAGCGCGTTCGCCGCCGCGCGCATCCCGTTGCCGGCGTTCCTGGACGAGTTCGGCGTGTACGTCGGCGACGAGGTGCGCGTGGCGGAGTACGCGATCAGCGGAACGGTGGAGATCGCGAAGAGCGCCGTCGACACGATGGGGGAGACGGCCAACGCGGTGTTCCTCGCGTCGCACGGGATGGTCTGCGTCGGACGTGACCTCGCCGGTGCGATGCACGTCGCGCGCCAGGTCGAGCGCGGCGCGCAGATCTATCTCTGGACGAAGATGCTTGGGGGTCCGGTCGACCTACCGGAAGACTCGAAGAACCTGTTCGCTCAGGTTTTCGCCTTCTACCGAACGCGCTGAGCGAAGCTCAGCACTGATTCACTTTCGCGATGATCGAGTTCTTGCTGCAGACGTACTTGTCGTTCGTCGACGTGCCGAGGAAGAGCGCGCCCAAGATGATCACGACTGCGATCAGCGAGACGAGGATGCTGTACTCCACGGCGGAGGCGCCGCGCTCGTCGCTCGTGCTCGACTGCGAGCGCAGCGCGATCACGAGTCCTTTAGCCGCGTTGAAGATGTCCATACCTCAGACTGTAACGAGGTCGAACGCGGCGACAACCGCGAAAAAGGGCTATTTCTGGTGTCTTGGCGATAAATCGTACGTGTGTCCTTCGCCGCTCTAGGACTTACGCCCCGAGCGGATCGGTCAAAGGAACGTGTGGCGCCGTTTCGCAAGGTTTTCGTTGATGAGGTCTTGCACGGTTTGCCGGACGTGGTCGGTCAGCTCGAGCACGAGCTGGGTGTCGTCCACGGCTTTGGGACCGTACTGGACCATCGGGATCGGCTCGCCGAACGCGATGATCCACTTCGACGGCAGGGGGATCGCGCCCAGCGGCCCGAGTATCGGGAACGTTGGCGTGATGGGGAAGTACGGAGCGCCGAGCCGGCGCGCGAGGAACTTGAGGTTGCCGATCATCGGGTACGCCTCTTCGGCGCCGATGATCGCGACCGGGATGATCGGTGCACCGGTCTCGATGCACACTTCAACGAAGCCACCGCGCCCGAACCGCTGCAGCTGGTAGCGCTTGCGCCACCCTTTACCGATCCCCTTGTAGCCCTCAGGGAAGACGCCGAGGAGCTCGCCTTTACGCATCAAGCTCAGCGTCGACTCGCGGTCGGCCGGGGCGTTCCCCGCGACGCGGACCAGCTCGCCGAACCCGGGGATCTGAAATGCGATATCGCCGGCGAGCAGCCATGGGTTCCGCCCATGCTCTTTGAGCACCGAAAATTTCAGCATCGCCCCGTCGATCGGGATCGTTCCCGAGTGGTTGCACGTAAGCATCGCGGGACCTTCAGTCGGGATGTTCTCGATACCGACGGTCTCCACGCGCCAGTAGACCGAATAGAGCGGAAGCGCGAACGGCATAAGTGCGCGCACCAGCTCCGGGTCGTGCTCGCCTTTCGCCGGCCTGTTCTTCGAGATACGCCGCTCGATCACGTGCTGCGCAGTTTGACGCCACTCGTCGAGGAACTCTTGCATCGACTGCGGCTTGTGCGTGCGGAGGGGACCGGTGTGCTTCGCGCAGTACGGGTGCCCCGGCTGCGCGCGCGACGGGCAGGGCGTGGGATTGCTTTCGTCGTCGAGAAGAACGGCATGGCACTGGCGACGGGGGATCTCCTCGGTCGCCATCACGGGGTCTTCTCTTGAGGCAGCAATCCATCGAGGATACCGGCCACGGTGTTCGCGAAGTGAACCGGCTGGCGGAAGGGCCAGTCGTGGTCCGGCGCGCGCGCCCCCGGCCATCCGTTGTTGCTGTGGATCACGGTCAGGTCGCAGTCGAGCAGCTTGGCAGCCTTGACCCCGATCCCGAGCGGGATCAGCGAGTCGTTCTCGGCCCACAGGACCGCGCGCGGGATGCCGGTTGCGGCAACCTTCGTCAGGACTTCGTCCTTCGGCTTCCCCAAGAACCAGCGCGCGGAGCGCCACAGGCTCTCCACGCCGCCGCGCGTCGTCGCCGAGCGCAGCAGTGCGGCGGCCGCGGGCCCGTGCCCCACGATCCGGTAGTGCGCGCCGGGGAGCATGATCCGGCCGAGGCGCACGCTCCCCAGCGATACGAGCGGCGAGTCGACCGCGACGAAAGCCTCGACGAAGTCGGTGTGGTCGATCGTGAGCTGAGCGCCGATCACGCCGCCGAAGGAGTGGCCGATGATCGGCGCAGGTGCTGCGTCGACGCCGGCCATCGCTTCGGCGGCGAACTCGGCGGCTCGCTCGATGCGCCAATCCTCAGTCACGGCGACCCCGGGCGCGGCGACGCGGTACCCATGATCCGCCAGCGCAAGCAGCGCGCCGCGATACGCGTGCCCGGAAAGTCCCCATCCGTGGAGAAGGACGCGCGCACTTGGGCCAAACCGGGGGACCCATCCATGAAGATCTCCGTCGTCACCGACTCTGCGTCGAACCTGCCCCGAGACCTCGCAGAGCAGAGTGGCATCACCTTGGTTCCCATGATCTTGAAGTTCGGAGCGCGCGCGCTCCTGGACGGCGAAGACATGCCGCCGGGGGAGTTCTACAAGGCCCTCGTCGAGGAGAAGGTCGCGGTGTCCACGTCGGGCCCATCGGCCGGAGACTTCAAGGCCGCGTTCGAGCGAGCCCTCGCCGATGCCGACGGCGTCGTCTGTGTGAACGTCGCTTCGTTCGTGAGCGCGACGTACAGCACCGCGGTTTCCGCCGCGAAAGACTTCGACGGCCGCGTGCGTGTCGTCGACTCGCGTAGCGCGTCGCTGGGTGAGGGCTTCGTCGCGCTCGAGGCCGCGCGCGCCGGAGCGAGCGGCGCCGACCTTGACACCGTGGTGGCGCGCGCGGAGGCGGTCCGCGACCAGATGTGCTTCGCCGCGACGATCAACACCTTCGAGTTCCTCCGGCGGAGCGGGCGTGTCAACGCGCTGCTCGCCTACGCGGGGACGGCGCTGAACATCAAGCCGGTGTTTGCGTTCCGCGGCGGCAAGATCGAACAGCTCGGCCGGCCGCGCACGCGCGCGCGCGCCATCGACCGTCTGGTGGAAGAGGTTCGCGACGCGTCCGCGCGAGGGCCGCTCCACCTGGGCGTCGCGCACGCCGACTGCGAAGAAGAAGCAGAGCAGATGCTCGCGCGCTTGAAGGCGGAGATCCCAAACGTGGAGACGCTCATCAGCCCCTTCACGCCGCTGATGGGCGCGCACACCGGGCCCGGCGTGCTCGGCGTGGCCTTCTTCTCCTGAGCGCGTCCGCAAGCGCGTTCCCGCCTCGCTATCATGCCCGGCGTGACCTCGACCGAGCGTCCTTCGCGCGCGCCCGAGTACATCTCGATCCGATCCGCGGAATTCCGCGCAGTGATCGGCGCGACGCTGTTCATCATGCTCGGGTACGGGCTGATCGTTCCCGCGCTGCCGCAGTTCGCGAAGCACTTCGGTCGCGGAGACGCCGGCGTCAGCCTCATCCTCTTCGGGTTCGCGCTGACGCGCCTCGGCGGCGACTTCTTCGTCGGCGCGTTGATCGAGCGATTCGGGGAACGCAAGGTGACGATGACCGGCGCCGGGATCGTCGGCGTCTCGTCGATCGCGGCCGGCGCGTCGCAGACGTTCTGGCAGCTGGTTCTCTTGCGTGGCATCGGCGGGTTCGGGTCGGCGCTGTTTTTGGGCGGCTTGACCGCGTACCTGGTCGGCACCGTGCTTCCGGGGGGGCGAGGGCGCGCGATGAGCTTGTTCCAGGGCTCGGTCGGCATTGGGTTCCTGCTCGGGCCCGTGTTCGGAGGCGTGATCTTGGCCGCAGCGTCGGCCAACACGCCCTTCTACATCTACGGCGCCGTGTGCCTGGCTTTCGTTCCGCTGTGCGCGCGCGCGATGCGGCGGGTAACGGAGACCGGCCGCGCGCACGAGGTGGTGGGCCGGGCCTCGTGGTGCGCGATGAAGCCGCTCCTTGCGAACTCCGCGTACCGGTCGGCGCTCGGCGCTAGCGCGATCGCCTTCATCGTCACGGCTGCTCCGCAAACGATCTTGCCGCGGTACTGGATGGACGTGCTTCACATGTCGAAGGCGAGCAGCGGCATCCCGTTCTTCGTGGAGGCCGCGGCGGGGATGCTCGTCATCTGGCACGCGGGCGCGCTGAGCGACCGTCGCGGACGGAAATTCGTGCTTGCGCCGGCGCTCGCAGCGGGCGTCGTCGCGTCGATCGGCCTTGGCCTCTTCGGCGGGACGATCGCGCTCATCGGATGGATGTCGCTGCTGGGATTCGCAAACGGCTACTCGCGCCCGGGACCGACCGCGATCATCGCCGACGTCGCGGCGCCGGAAGAGCGCGCGGTCGCGGTGGCCGGCTACCGCATCGCGGGCGACATCGGCGCGTTGATCGGTCCGGTGCTTGCCGGCGTGCTCGCGCAGTACGTCGGGTACGGCGCGGCCTGGATCGGCGTCGCCGCGTGCGTGGCCGTCGTGTTCTTCATGACGGTCGGGTCCGTCGAGACGTTGCCGGTGCGTGAGCCGGCCTGACGTGCTTCTGTATCGCGCCGTCGTGCGTATCGATGCGCCGCCCGAGCGGGTGTGGGACTGGCTTCGCGACTGGGACCGGTCGTCGCGATGGATCCTCGGGACGACGGTCGAGGTCGTCGGCGTGCAGCGCGAGGGCGTCGGCGCTCGAACGCGCGCCGTCACGCGCATCGCAGGCATCAAGCTGACCGACGAGATGACGGTCACTCGCTGGGATCCGCCGAGGCTGCTCGAGGTTCGCCACCACAAACGGCCCGTCCTGGGCGACGCCTGGTTCGAGGTCGTCCCCGACGGCGCCGGCGCGCGCGTCGAATGGGTTGAGGATCTCGAGCTGCCCTTCGGCAAGGCCGGCGAGCTGGCAGGGAACGTTGCGCGCGCGCCGGTCGAATGGGGCCTGAAGAAGAGCCTTTCAACGCTCCGGGACCTGATCGAACGCGAGGGTTAGTGCGCGCCGCCCCTTCCCGGGTATGCATCAGCGGGGCAATTGGGGATGCGCGCGGGCTTTACCGTTTCGTCTTGAAGCCCTCGAAGGGATTCCGACAGCTGTTGCAGTAACGAACGGTCCGGCACGGCGTGGGTCCGAAGGCACTCTCTTCGACCGTCTGATCGGAGCCGCAGTACGGGCACGTTACGTTGTGCGCGCGCCCGATCTGCAGGAGAGGCGGCGAGATGCCGAACGCCTTGAGCGAATCGTTCGCGTCGTCGTTCAGCCGGTCGGACGTCCACGGCGGCGCGTTGACGAAACGCACCTCGACTTCGGGGGCGAGATCGCACGCGGCCTGCTCGACGTCTCGCTTGATCACGTCGAGAGCGGGACAGCCGGCGAACGTCGGGAGCAGGTCGATCTCGATGCGTTCGGCGGTGACGCGTACGTCGTGCACGATCCCGAGGTCGGTGATCGAGCACGTCGGGATCTCGGGATCTTTGACCGCGGCGAGCGCCTCGCGGACATGTGCGGCCGTCACCATCTCGCACCAGGGTGCGCGCGGTACAGCGTCGTCATCTCGAGCCACAGCGGCTCGAAGTGCTCTGAATGTTCGCCGCGCCGGCCCCCGGCGCCGCTCGAGGGCACGCGCCTCGCGATCTGTTCGGTCGACTCGATCTCGCCGGTCGACGTCGGGACCATCTCGCCGGTCTCGGGCTCGCCCTGCGAGGTGAGGACCTGATCGAAGCCGACTTCGTCGAGCATCCCTCCGATGCGCGCCAGCCACTCGTCGTGCCATTCCTCGGTCCCCGTGGGCAGGATGCCCTCCGAGACGAGGACGCTTTCGTCATCCAGTGGCTCGAAGAGCGCTTCGGCCATGCCGATCGCGTTCGCGAGCGCCTCGCCGAAGCGGTGGCGCGCGTCGACGGGCCCATCGGCCAGGCGCCGGAACCACGCGTCTGCGTGCTCGAGGTGATATCGCTCTTCGAGCAGCATCACCGCGACCGCCTCGCGTAGCTCCTTGAACGACGACTCCTGCAGCGCGCGCAGCCGCACGTCGTCGGCGTGGTCGTAGAGCCAATGGCGCGCGAGCGTGAACGCGAAGTCGGTGTTCGGCTGCTCGCACAGGATCGCATTGCGGTATTCGCCGGGCGCGCGCCCCAGGGCGAGGGCGTCGGGGTCGCGGCCGTCGATAACGGACAAGATGTCGAGCAGCATGCGCGCGTGCGCGATCTCGTCTTGCGCGATCGACGACAGCGCGAGGTCTTCTTCGATGTAGGGGACCCAGCCGGTCCACTCGCTGAGGCGGTGACCCAGGATCAGCTCGTCGTCGGCCAGCGCGAACAGCAGCGAGGCGCGCGGGTCACTCACGCGTGATCGACTTCCCCAGCGTCTTCATCTCTTCCGTGACGCGCTTCAGCTTGGCGCCGACGCCGACGTAGCCATCCTGACGCCGGTAGCTGCGATCGGTGACGCCGCCCATCGTCTCTGGGTTCGGCACCGCGTGCAGGTCTTCCCGTTTCACGACCCAGCACTCTTCGCCTTCGCCGTGACGGAAATGCGTTTCGCGCGCGAGGATCAGCGCCATCTCGAGGTCCTGCGCCTTGATCGAGCCCGCGTGCACGAGCGGGTCGTCGTGTGTGCGACGCTGGAAGACCTCGTAGACGTCCACTACGCCACCGCGCGCGGGACGCCGCTGAAGACGTCGCGCAGCCACGCGTGGTTGTTCCACACCGCGCGCCGCCACGACAGGCGCGTCTCGGTCATCGGGCCGTTGCCTTTGACGACCTGCCAGAACTCGTCCCAGTTGACCCAGTCGGAGGCGCCCCACTCCCAGCCGTCGACGGTCTTCCGCAGCGCCGGGTCGGGCGCTGAGATGCCGACGTCCCACAGCTTCGGCACGTAGGTGTCGAAGAACTCGAAGCGGAGCTCTTCGTTCGACTTCGTCTTGATCCCCCAGTAGAGCAAGACGTCCTTCTCGGGGTTCGAGGGCGGCCCGTAGAAGTGCATGATCGGCCGCCACCACCGGTTCACGGCGTCCTGGAACATCGCTCGTTGTGCGTCGGTGCCGCTGACCAGTTCGAGCATCAGGTCTTCGCCGTGCCGTAGATGGAGCGATTCCTCCGCGCAGATGCGCCGCATCGCACGCACGTACGGCGCGTAGCTCGAGTCGAGCAGCGCGCGCTGCGTTACCAGCGCCGCCCCGTCGATGAGCCAGCCGATGACGGCGACGTCGCCCCAGGAAGCGGTGGGGTAG
>VAYV01000009.1 GCA_005883175.1 Actinomycetota bacterium | reverse complement strand
TTCGGTAAGGTCGGCGGCTTCGCCGCGCAGGTCTTCCACGACGCCGGCTTCAACATCGTCGGCGTCAGCGACTACAAAGGCGGCGTCTACAACTCGCGCGGCCTCAATCCGACGGCCTTGATGCGCTACAAGGACGAGGCGCAAACAGTTGCCGGTTTTCCGGCGGCCGATGCGATTACCAACGAGGAGCTGATCGAGCTCGACTGTGACGTCCTCGTGCCTGCTGCGATCGAGGACCAGATCACCGGCCGCAACGCCGACCTCGTTCGCGCCAAGCTGATCGTCGAGGGCGCGAACGGCCCCACGACGCCCGAGGCCGACCACTCGTTGTCGGAGCGCGGCGTGTACATCGTCCCAGACGTTCTCGCGAACTCCGGCGGCGTCACCGTGAGCTATTTCGAGTGGGTGCAGGACATCCAGGCGTACTTCTGGAGCGAGGACCAGGTCAACCGGCAGCTGCGTGACGTCATGGCGTCGGCGTTCAACGCGGCGGCCTCGCTCGCGGAAGAGAAGAATGTGCGTTTGCGCCTCGCAGCGCTCGCGCTGGGCATCGGCCGGGTCGCAGAAGCTCACGTCGCGCGCGGCCTTTACCCCTGATCCTCCATCCCGGAAACCCCTTACGGCCTATGGCAGAATGACGCGGTCGGCCAGGGAGGAAACGTGGAACAGCCTGAGGCCCCGATGCACCTCACCGAGCGCGAACGCGAGATCCTCGCCTTCGAGCGCAGCTGGTGGAAGCAGGGCGGCTCGAAAGAACGTGCGGTCCGCGACGCCTTCGACATGTCTGCTACGCGCTACTACCAGATCCTCAACGCGCTGATCGATACGGCTGCGGCCCTCGAGGAGGACCCGATGCTCGTGCGCCGGCTCCGGCGACAGCGCATCGCGCGTCAGCGTCAACGTGCGGCTCGGCGTTTAGGTGTGCCAGAGTAAGACCCGTGCCGGGTAAGCACGCTCCTGAATCACCCGCGTCCTTCTATCTCTCCGTCGCGCGCGCAGTCGGCGGCGCGCTCGTCGTGCTCGGCGTCGTTGCCGTGATCGCCGTTGCGGCGACCGGTTCGGGCGGCAAGAAGCCCAACGCGCAAACGTCGACCCCGCCCGCTTCGACGGCCCCGTCCTCGTCGAGCGCCCCTTCCAACACGCCGGTGACCCCGACGCCGACCGCAACCGCGCCGAACCTCTCCAGCATCACGGTCGACGTGTTGAACGGAACGACGCGCGCCGGCTTGGCGTCGGCGCTGGCGAACAAGCTCAAGAGTGACGGCTACACGATCAAGAAGGTCGCCAACCAAGCGACGCACCAGACGGCGACGACGATCTACTACAAAGCCGGCGCGAAAGCGGCCGCCGAGGCGATGCTGGCCGCCCATCCGGAGTTGAAGCGAGTAGCTCCTGCGACGTCGTCGACCCCGGCAACCGTCACGCTGACCGTTGTGATCGGGGACGACTACAAAGCGGCCTGACCCGACGAGTAAGGTACGACTCGTGCGCATCGCGTTGCTTTCGCCACCGTGGATCCCGGTTCCACCTTCCGGGTACGGGGGCATCGAGTGGATCGTTTCGCTGCTCGCCGACGAGCTCGTCGCGCGCGGCCACGACGTGACGTTGTTCGCGACCGGTGACTCCAAGACGTCGGCCGACCTCCGGTACGTCTTCGACGTGGGCCCCGTCGCGCAGATGCATCAAGCGCTGCCGTACTCGATGCACGTCGGTGCGGCGTACCAGCACATCGCCGAGGAAGCGCGCGCAGGCCGTCGGTACGACGTCGTGCACGATCACACGGCCTGGCTTTCATTGGCGTTCGCACCGCTGATCCCGACGCCGGTCGTTCACACGCTGCACGGCGCTGCGATCGAAGCCGAGCGGGACTTCTTCCATCTCGTGCGGAACAACGCCGATTTCGTCGCGATAAGCCAGTACCAGACGCGTACGTTCACACGCATCCAGATCACCGACGTCGTGCCCAACGCCGTCGACGTCTCCTCGTATCCGTTCAACGCCGACAAGGACGACTATCTGCTGAGCCTCGGTCGGATCGCGCGCGACAAGGCCCAGCACCTCGCGATCGAAGTCGCGAAGCGCTCGGGCATGCCGCTCGTTCTCGCCGGGAAGATCGATCCCGGGGAGGACCGGACATACTTCGATGAGATGATCCTTCCGCACGTCGACGGTCAGAACGTCCGCTTCGAGGGCGAGGTTCCCGACGACCGCAAGCGCGAGCTCTTCGCGGGTGCGCGCGCGTTGGTCTTCCCGATCCAGTGGGATGAGCCGTTCGGACTGGTGATGATCGAGGCGATGGCGTGCGGGACTCCGGTGATCGCCACGCCGTACGGCGCGGTCCCCGAGGTTGTGACCGACGGGGTCAATGGTTTCATCGCCTCTTCGGTCGACGACATGGTCGAGGCGGTCAAGAAGATCGACGGCATCTCGCCAGAGGTCTGCCGCGCGGTCGTCGAACAACGGTTCGCGCCCTCGGTCATGACCGACGGCTACGAGGCCGTCTACCGTCGCGTCGCGCGCCACGAGTGACCGTGGCGACCTCCGTGGACAACGACGTGCGCGCGCTCGGCGCGATGGCATCGCGCGCGGGGATCTTCTGCGACTTCGACGGCTCGCTCGCGCCGATCGTGCCCGACCCCGCCAAAGCGCGCGCCGTCCGCGGGGCCGGCCGCGTTTTGGAACGGCTGGCTCGCCGCTACGCCGCGGTCGCCGTGGTCTCCGGGCGGCCGGTGTCCTTCCTCGCGAAGCGGCTGCATCCTCGCAAGGTCCGTCTCGTCGGCTTGTACGGCATCGAAGAGCGCGTCGGTCGCAGCCTCCGCATCCTCCCCGAGGTGAGCGCCGCGCGCGTAGCGATCGACCGTGCGGCCGAGCGGCTGCGCGCGGAGCTCGCCGACGTCCAAGGCATCTTCGTCGAGCACAAGGGCTTGGCCGTCTCGGTTCACTTCCGCCGCGTGCGCGACAGAGACGCGGCGTTAAAGCGCGCGATACCGGTCGTCGAGCGCATCGCGCGCGAGGAGGGTCTTGCGAGCGTCACGCGAGGGCGGCTCGTCCTGGAGATATCGCCGCCCGTTCAGGTCGATAAGGGCGACGTGGTGAGGCGCGTGATCGAGGAGAAGAAGCTCGCCGGCGCGCTGGTGGTCGGCGACGATGTCGGCGACCTTCCCACGTTCCGCGCGGTCGATGGTTTGGAGCTTGCGATCCGGGTCGCCGTCGCGAGCGACGAGTCGCCGCCCGATCTGATCGCCGCCGCCGATCACGTCGTCGGCGGGCCCATCGAGCTGATGGACCTGCTCAAGTCCCTCGTCGACGCGTCACGTCCTTGATCTGACGGCCGAGCCACTCGCCCGGCGGAACGCCGGGGGCAAGCTCCCTCAGCGCCTGCGCGCGCTCGAGACGCTCGCGCTCGCTCAGGCCGAGCGCGCGCTCGATGGCGTCGGCGGTCCCGTCGGCGTCGAACGGGTTGACGAGCAGCGCCGGATGCAGCTCCGCGGCCGCGCCTGCGTTTCGCGAAAGGATGAGTGTTCCGTCGCGCTCGTTGAGAACCGGTCCTTCGCGCGCGACGAGGTTCATCCCGTCGAACACGGGGTTCACGATCAAGATGTCGTAGCGTCGGTACGCGGCCAGTGTCGCGGGAAAGTCGTCGCTCTCATCGAGGATGAGGGGCTGCCAATCCGGCGTGGAGAATCGCTCGTTGATCTGCTGCGCGCGCGCTCTGCAAGCGCGCATGTAGTCCTGATATTCGGGGATCTCCCGGCGCGACGGTGTCAACAGCGCGAGATGCACGATCCGTCCGTGCAGATCCGACCGGCGTTCGAGCAGCCGCTCATACGCGATGAACCCACGCAGGATGTTCTTCGACAGCTCCGTGCGGTCGACGCGCAGCAGCATCGTCCGGTCCCCGACGAGCGCGTCGATGCGCTTCGCCGCCTCCTCGACTTCAGGCTGCCCAGCTTGGCTGCGTAGCAGGTCCACGTCGACGCCGACCGGGTAGACCCCGACGCGCGCGCTGCGGCCGTCGATCGAGACGTGCTTGCCTTTGACGGTCGCGCCGAGCACCTCGCGGCAGCACGCCGTGAAGTTGTCGGCCCAGCGCTGCGTCTGGAATCCGATCGCGTCCGCGCAGAGCATCCCGCGCAGCAGCGCGGCTCCCCAGACGTCGGGCAGCACTCGGTACTGATCCGGCTGGCAGAACGGGATATGCCAGAAAGTGCCGATGCGAAGGTCCGGCCGGTGCGCGCGCAGCACGCCGGGAACGAGCGACAGGTGATAGTCCTGCGGCATCGCGGTTGCGCTCTCGGGCGCCTCGTCTGCGATGAGCTCGGCGAACCGCTCGTTCACCGTCTCGTACGCGTCCCACGCGGCGTCCTCCGCGGGCCCGGGCTCCGGCGCGCGCGGCGTCTCCCACAAGTAGTGATGGAGGAACCACAGGATCCGGTTCGAGAACTCGTTGTAGTAGGCGTCGTAGAGCTTCTCGTCGAGG
>VAYV01000008.1 GCA_005883175.1 Actinomycetota bacterium | reverse complement strand
TCGTCTCGTCCCGGGTGATCTCTTTCATCTTTTCCAAGGGAACCTCATATGAAGTGCGGCGACAGGTAGATCGTCGCGAGGACGAACACCCACACCGTGTCGACGAAGTGCCAGTACATGACGAAGTTCTGCACGGTGACGTGACGGTGCTCGTCGAACGCGCCTTGCCACGCGCGCGCCTGCACCCACAGGCTGATCATCAGCCCGATGAACACGTGGATCCCGTGCAACCCGGTGAGGCTGAAGAAGAGCGTGCCGTACGACCCTTGCGACGGCGGCGCCACCTTCAGCGAGTGCGGGTATTCGGCAACGATCTGCAGCAGCAAGAACGTGAGCCCGAGCAGCCATGACACCGCGAGCCCGGCGCGCAGCCGGACCTGCGACCCATTCTGGATCCCGCGGTCGGCGATGTGCGCAGGGATGCTCGACGACCACAAGATCACCGACATGATCAGCGGCAGCCCGAGCGCCGGCTTCTCGATCCCGTGCGGTGGCCACACCGGGCCCGCGCGGAACCGCAGGTACCAGTACGACGCGATCAAGAGAGCGAACAGCGTGGCTTCGGTCGCGATCAGAAGCGCCATGCCCCACCAGCTGAGCGAGCGCGCGCCCGACGCAACGTTGGGCAGGAGCTCGCCCGGCTTGCCGGTCTCGACGAGGTCCATCACATCTCCTGCGTCTGTCCGCGCGGCCATACCCACCCCACGACCGATACCAGCGACAAGAAGCCGCCCAGCACGGCCACGACCGCGATGCGTGTGAGCGCGCCGTAGAAGAAGCCCATCAGCCCAACCGTCAGGACGAACGGCCACATCGACTCGTGCGGCATGTCGACCACGGCTTCCGGCTTGGCGTCGAGCAGCGACGTCGCCAGCACGCGGTGCCCTTCTGCGAGCGGCCGCCCTCCCATCTCCGGCGGTTGCGTACCGGTCTTCAGCTCCGGCTGGTCCCACACCGGATGCAGCGAGCGCACCTCGGGGATCGTCTCGAAGTCGTAGTCGGGCGGGGGAGAGCTCGTCGCCCACTCCAGCGTGTCGGCGTCCCACGGGTCGTTGCCCGCTGCTTCGCCGTGGCGCGCGCTTCGCACCACGTTGACGATCGTGATCAGGATGCCGACGCCCATGAGGAACGTGCCGATCGTTTCGAGCAGGTTCCAGTTATCCCACCCGAGGTGCGACGCGTACGTGTACGTGCGCCGCGGCATGCCGATCGCGCCGAGGATGTGCATCGGGAAGAAGGCGAGGTTGAAGCCGATGAACGTCAGCCAGAACGAGATCTTGCCCCAACGCTCGTCGAGCTTCCGGCCCCATATCTTCGGGCCCCAGTAGTAGAGCGCTGCGAGCGTCGGGAACAGGGCGACGCCGCCCATGATGTAGTGGAAGTGCGCGACGACGAAGTAGGAGTCGGTGACGGCTTGGTCGAGCGGCACCGAGGCAGTCATCACGCCGCTCACGCCGCCGATCACGAAGATAAAGATGAACCCGAGCACGTACCACATCGGCGTCGTCAGCTTCGGTTTCCCCGTCACCAACGTCGCCAGGTACGCGAAGACCTGGATCCCCGATGGGATCGCGACGAGGAAGCTCGTCAACGAAACGAAGCTGAGCGCGAAGGACGGCAGACCCGTCGAGAACATGTGGTGCACCCACACGCCGAAGCCGATGAACGCGGTCGCCATCTCGGCGAGGACGACCCACGTGTAGCCGACCATCGGCCGGCGCGCGAACGTCGGCAAGATCGTCGCGACGATGCCGAGGCCCGGCAGCAGAATGATGTAAACGAGCGGATGGCCGAAGATCCAGAACAAGTGCTGCCACAGCAGGTTGTCGCCGCCTGCTCCGGGATCGAAGAAGTGGTAGTGCCAGTGCCGCTGCAGCATCAGCATCACGGTCGCGAGCGTCAGAGCCGGCTGCGCGAACAAGATCGACACCTGCATCGCGAGCTCGCCCCAGACGAAGATCGGCATCCGGTTCAACGTCATGCCGGGCGCGCGCATCTTGAGGATCGTTGTGATGAAGTTGATCGCCGCGCCCGTCGACGCGAGGCCTAAGAAGATGAGCCCGAGCGCGTAGAAGTCGATGTTCGGGCCGGGCGAGAACGCCTTGTCCGTGAGCGGCGTGTAGCCGAACCATCCGCCGTCCGGCGACCTGCCGATCAGGAACGACGAGTACATGAAGACGCCGGCCGCGACGAAGCCCCAGTACGTGAACGCGTTCAGGCGCGGGAACGCCATCTCCCGGCTCCCGATCATCAGCGGGACCATGTAGACACCGAAACCGCTGAAGATCGGCACGGCGAACAAGAAGATCATCGTGACGCCGTGCATCGTGAACAGCTGGTTGTACGTCTCCGGGTCGAGCAGCTTGAGGTTCGAGTGAGCGAGCTGGAGCCGCATCACCGACGCTTCGATGCCGCCCAAGACCAAGAACACGAGCGCGGTATAGAGGTACTTCTTGGCGAGCCGCTTGTGGTCGACGGTGCTGAGCCACGTCCCCAGTCCGGGCTCTTCCGCCCACAGCTGCTCCAGCCGCTCGCCCGGACGATCAGCCAGCGTTGTCATAGCGTCGTCATGGGGACGGGAACCCCAGGCCGAGCAGATACGTCACGAGCGCGTTCAGCTGGTCCTTCGTGAGCGTCGTCGGCGGCATCGTCACGCCCGGCTTGAACAGCTCGGGATCCGTGATCCACGTCGCGAGGTCGTTCGCCGTCAGCGGCACCGTCCCCGCGCCGATCGTTTGGCGCGTCGCAATGTGCGTGAGATCCGGTCCGAGCTGCCCGTTCGCCGCCGTGCCCCTGATCGCGTGACAGCCGATGCACGTGTTGCTCAGGAAGACCGCCTGGCCTTGCTGCGCGAGCGCCGTCGCCGGCGCGGTCGCCGGCCGCGCCATGTCGCTCATCCACTGCGCGAACGCGTCCGGCGTGTCGGCGATCACGAAGAATGCCATGTGCGCGTGCTGCAGACCGCAGTACTCGGCGCACTGCCCGCGATACTCACCCGGGTGGTCGGCCTTGAACCAGACGTGCGTCGTCCGTCCGGGGATGAGGTCGATCTTCGGGGCGAGCTCCGGCACCCAGAGACTGTGGATCACGTCCGCCGACTGCAGCGTGATGTTGACGCGCTCGCCGGCCGGGATGTGGATCTCGTTCGCGGTAACGGCGCCGTTGGCGTAGCGGACTTCCCACCACCAGTCGTGCCCGATCACGGTGATCTGCGTGCCGGGCTCCGCGCGCGCAAGCGAAACGCTCCGAGCGACCGAGAACACGAAGAAGCCGATCAAGATCGCGCCGGTGACGCCGAGCCCGGCGATCAAGATGAACCGGTCGCCCCAGGACACCTCGCGCGAGATGTCTTCCTCTCGGATCCGGCGGCCGCGCACGACGCCGTACGCGCCCATCGCGACGACGAAGATGGTGACGGCGGTCGCCACCCACACCATCGGCCACCAGATGCTGCTCGCCGTGCGCGCGGCCGGTCCTTTGGGGCTGAGGATCGACGGGCTCTTTGTCGCGCACGCCGCCAACGCGATGAGCGGGAGCGATAGGAGGAGCCGGCGCGAACGACGTGCGCGCTCCCCATTCACCGTGGCCGACCTCCAACTGCGGGCGCGAGGCGATGTGCGGGGAAGAACGGTGCCCCCCAAACCTAGATAGCCGAGTACCGATTTGTCTAAACCGGGCAAGGACTGGAGGGCCCACCGGGGCACACGTCGAACCACCAAGGCATGCAGATACGACCGTTCCTGATCCTCACGACTGTGACCGCCTCGGTCGCCGCCGTCGCGGTCGCGCCGGCCTTACCGACGTCGCGCGCGGGCTGCTCGCCGTCCAGACCGGCCGTTGCTGCCGATGCCGCCGGACGCGTCCTGCGGCCACAGCCGCGCGGCGCACCGATCCCGTGCGGGACGACGACAGGTTTCGGGGCGGGGGAGACGCGTATCTTCGCGACGAAGGACGCCGTGATCTACGCGCCGGCGGTCTTCACGCCGGGGCCGGCGGGGCTCGGGTACGGCGCCCAGCTGCCCGGCCAGCGCTTCCAGCTGCTGACGAGCCCGGGCGGGCTCGCCGTCACGCGCAACAACGGCGCATCGTGGAAAGCCGTGTTGCCGATGGGCATGACGTGGCAGCCCTCCGACGAGCAGGAGTACGTCGATCGCACGACCGGCCGCTTTTTCTTCTACAACTTCGGCGGCAACCCGTTCCCCCAAACGGCCGCAGCGACGATGGCACCCGACACCGTCCTGTTCCCGGGGATGGAAGCCCACCTGATGTGGACGGCCGACGACGGCACGAAACATCGTCCTTACCTTGCCGGGCTTGATCCGCGTCTGCTCGCGCTCGCTCGACGGCGGATCGACGTGGTCCGCGCCCTCGATCCTGTTCTCGTACCCGATCCCGCAGCACGCCGAGTGCGGCTCGCACGGCGAGGAGTTCGGCGCCGACGACGGCACCTATCCGCAAGCGATGCCGGACGGCGCGTTGGTTGTGATGGTCATCTGCGGCGGCCATACGTTCCTTGCACGAAGCACCGACGAGGGCAGCACGTGGCCGATCATCCACGTAGGCGGCAAGCCGCTCGAGATCCCCGCCTTCGACGAGCTTCGCACCGACTCCGCCGGCAACCTGTACGGCTTCAAGGCGAGCGGCGGCCGCGTGCTCATGCGCGTCTCGCGCACCGGCGTTTCGTGGAGCGCGCCGATCCGGATGACGGCGCCGGGCGTTACGGAGCTCGACGCGTGGAACCCAGCCGTGCGCGCGCCCGGCACCGCGGCGGTGAGCTACTACGGGAAGCGTCCCGGCCAAGCGAACACCGACGGCTACCTCTCCGCCACTCGCAACGCCCTCGCGCGCGCGCCGCTCGTCTGGAGCTCGATGGTTAACGATCCGCGAACGCCGATGCTGAACGACGGCTCCTCGCGCCCGCCGCCGGGCGACGTCGGCTACCTCGACTTCAACGGCTCCGACATCGGGGCGGACGGGACCGCGTGGGGGAGCTTCATCCAAGACTGCGCGGCCTCGGACGTCGCGCCGCCGTGCGGCGACGGGCACACCCACGCGCAGTACGGCGTGCGCGGTTTCGCCGGTCGCCTCGTGTGGCCGTAGCGACTACACCTGAACGACGACGCTCCGCACGGCCTTGTCGTGCAGCGTTTGCTTCTTCGGGTCCCACAGCGGGAACAGCAGGTCGATGATCCCGGGGATGTAGACGACGACCCACAGGACGTAGCCGACCAGCCAGCGGCCGAACGCGCGCGCATAGCCGATCGAGCCGCCGTCGTCCGCGTCCCGCACGGCGATCCGCATGGCCATCTTGCCGATGGTCTGCCCGCGGGCCCCTCCCTCGAGAACCGTGCGGTACAGGATCCCGATCGCGAACGCGATCAGTACTCCGAGGATGAGGTGCCGGAAGGCCGGCGCGTTGAGGGTCCTGTTCCCGAACTCGTCGGTCGTCGTGAGGTTGCCGACCGTGTTGAGGCCGGCGAGGGCGATGATGATCCCCGCCGGGATGCCGGTGATGACCGCGTCGATCAGCAGCGCGACCGCGCGCTGCCACCACTCGGCGTACGCGATCCCTTGCCGCCTGGTGATGACGACCTCCGGCGTCCGAGGATGCCCGCAGTTCGGGCACGCGATTGCCTGATCGGACAGCTCACGGCCGCAGTG
>VAYV01000007.1 GCA_005883175.1 Actinomycetota bacterium | reverse complement strand
GGACCCAAGATCTTTCTGCCTCGACGCGGCGACCTATTCGCTGGATTGTGCGGACAGAGCGATCCGCGACTACTGCCGGGCGCGCTGGTCGCTATTTTCGGGTAAGCAGAAGGGAGTGGTTGCTGACTTCCTGACTTTCATCGTCGAGAGCGGAGAGCGCCACTACGACAGCTACTCCGCTGCGCGGGCCCTTCTGAACGATTGGAACGACTACGTCG
Organism: Actinomycetota bacterium; assembly: GCA_005883175.1. Lineage (GTDB taxonomy): Bacteria > Actinomycetota > AC-67 > AC-67 > AC-67 > AC-67. Next base: position 9,042 of record VAYV01000007.1, on the reverse strand, counting down.
ATGCGGCTGGGGCCGGTTAAAGGTTGAGCAGGTTCTCGAGGCCCACGGTCAGGCCGGGGTGGTGGCTGATCTGTTTCACCGCGAGCAAAACACCGGGCATGAAGCTCGCGCGGTCGTAGGAGTCGTGTCGGATCGTGAGCGACTGTCCGGGCCCGCCGAGCAGCACCTCTTGATGCGCGACGAGACCCGGGAGCCGCACCGAGTGGATGTGGATCCCTTTGACCTCACCGCCGCGCACGCCTTCCACCACCTCGACCGAGTCGACCGCCGGCTTCGGCGCCTCGCCTCGCTCGACCGAGATCTCGTGGGCGGTGCGCAGTGCGGTGCCCGACGGGGCGTCGGCCTTCCCGTCATGGTGCAATTCGATGATCTCGATAGTCGGGAAGAACTTCGAAGCCTGCGCCGCGAAGCGCATCATCAATACCGCTCCGATCGCGAAGTTGGGTGCGATGAAAACGTTCGACTCGCTCCCCTCCTCCTCGATGAGGGCGCGGATCTCGTCATAGTCCTGAGGCTTCAACCCGGTCGTGCCCACAACGATGTCGACCGCATGCCGCACGCACCAGCGCACATTGTCCATCACCGACGAGGGGTGCGTGAAGTCGATGGCACAATCCACCTCGGCCTGGCTCAGCATGTCGGGATCGTCGTGCACGGCCTTGCACACCTCGCGACCCATGCGCCCGAGCGCGCCGAGAACCCCGACGCGGATCACGCGGCGGCTCCGACGAAACTGCTGACGTCCACCGCCAACGCTGGGCCCAGCACGACGAGTGACCAGGGCGCGCCGGCCAGCACGTCGGCGCCAACGCGCCGCACGTCGTCCAGCGTCACGGCCTCCACGCGCGCGATCATCTCCCGGGTCGTCAGGATCTCACCAAGGCAGAGCTCGCTCTTTCCCAAGTGTGACATCGCCGCTCCCGGTTCTTCCATGGATAGCACCAAACTGCCCCGCACGTGTCCAACGGCGCGCGCGAGCTCCTCCTCGGTGATCCCCGACGTGGTGATCACGCCAAGCTGCTCGCGGATGATAGACAGCACTTCGCCGACATTCTCGGTCGAGCAGCCTGCGTAGATGTTGAAGACCCCCGTCTCGCTGTACCCCAGATGCCCGGACGAGATCGCGTACGCCAGGCCTCGCTTCTCTCGGATCTCTTGGAACAACCGGGACGACATCCCGCCCCCGAGGATCACGTTGAGCAGCCCCAGCGCCCAGCGCCGTCCGTCCGAGCGCGCGATCCCCTGGGTTCCGTAGACGAGGTGCGCTTGCTCGATGTCGCGTTCGTGCACGACGAGACTCCCCGCCACCGGCGGCGGCGCGCCGGGCGCGCGGATCGAGCGAGGCGTTGAGCGCGCGCGGACGGCCGCGTCGACGAGGTTCACAACCTGCGCGTGGTCCACCTCGCCGGAGGCGGCCACGACGATGTTGTCCCCGGTGTAGTACCGGTGGAAGAAGCCGGCGATCGCCTCGCGCGACATCTGCTCGACCGTGCCGGGAAGGCCTTGCACGCGCCGGCCCAGCGGATGGTCGGGCCAGATCGTTTCGTGGAAGACGTCGAAGACGATGTCGTCGGGCGTGTCCTCGTGCATCGCGATCTCTTCCAGCACGACCGAGCGCTCGGCCTCAACGTCGTCCGGCGCGAGCGACGCGTTCTGAACCAGGTCGCCGATCGTGCCGAGCGCCAACCGGAGGTCCTCGCCCAGCGTGCGCGCGTGGAAGCACGTGAACTCGCGCGTCGTGAACGCGTTGATGTCGCCCCCGATCGCGTCGAAAGACTGAGCGATCTCCAGCGCGCTCCGCGACGGCGTGCCTTTGAAGAGCAAGTGCTCGAGGAAATGCGTCGCGCCGTTCAGGTCGGCGGATTCGTCCCGCGATCCCGTCCCAACCCACGCACCGATCGAAACGGAACGGGCTCCCTCGAGCCGCTCGCTCACGACACGCACGCCAGAAGGGAGAACCGTCCGGTCGTACCCCATGCCGTCCCCCGAACGCTGCGTTTCCTTATTCGCCTCCGCCACCGTCCCCGCGGTCCCGGCGGGGCCTCCGGTCCCGGTCCCTGCCACCACGTCCGTGATCCCGGTCGCGATCGCGGTCGCCGCCTTCGCGCGGTTTCCGCTCGGGACCGTCGTAGCGCTCGCTGGTCTCCGGGTTGATCGGCGAGAGCGAGATCTTGCCCAGCGCCTCGTCGACCTTCTGCACCTCGACCTCGATCGTGTCGCCGATATGGTATTCGCCTTCGATCTTCTCGATCCGCTTCCCGAAGCCGAGCTTCGAGATGTGCACGAGGCCGTCCTTCGCGGAACCGGGGACGGCGACGAACAGGCCGAGGCCTTCGCGGACGCCGACGATCTTGCCGGGGAACCGCATGCCCGGTTCCGGCATCACGGGGTTGGCGATCATCTCGATCATCTGACGTGCTTGCTCCGCACCGTCGCCGCCCTTCGATGCGATGAAGATGCGCCCGTCGTCTTGGATGTCGATCTCGGCGCCGGTCTCGGCCTGGATCTCGTTGATCTTCTTCCCCTTCGGACCGATCACTTCGCCGATCTTGTCGACCGGGATCTGCACGGTGATGATCTTCGGCGCGTAGGCCGATAGCTCGCTCCTCGGCGCAGGGATCGCGGAGCGGATCACGTCGAGGATCTGCATGCGCGCGGTCTTCGCTTGATCGAGCGCGCGCCCGAGAACGTCGGCCGGGATCCCGGTGAGCTTGGTGTCCAGCTGAAGCGCGGTGACGAATTCCTTCGTTCCCGCAACCTTGAAGTCCATGTCTCCATACGCGTCTTCGGCGCCGAGGATGTCCGTCAGGGTGACGTACTCCCCGTTCTCGAAGATCAAGCCCATCGCGATGCCGGCGACCTGGTCGTAGATCGGCACGCCCGCGTCCATCAACGCGAGCGTCGAGCCACAGACGCTGGCCATCGACGTCGAGCCGTTCGAGGCGAGGACTTCGGAGACGACGCGGATCGCGTAGGGGAACTCGTCTTCCGGCGGAACGACCGGCAGCAGCGCGCGCTCGGCGAGCGCTCCGTGCCCGATGTCCCGGCGCTTCGGCGCGCGCAACGGGCGCGTCTCACCCGTAGAGAAAGGCGGAAAGTTGTAGTGGTGCATGTACCGCTTCTCTTCCTCGGGATCGAGCGTGTCGATCATCTGCGTCATGCGCATCATGCCGAGCGTCGCGATCGACAGGACCTGTGTCTCGCCCCGCTGGAAAAGTCCGGTCCCGTGCGCGCGCGGGATGAGGTTGACCTCCGCGGACAGGGGGCGGATCTCGTCGACCTTGCGGCCGTCGATGCGGAGACCGTCGGTCGCGATGCGCTTCCGCACCAGCTTCTTCGTGAGCGCGCGTAGCGCGGGAGAGAACTCCTTGTCGCGCTCGGCCCAGGCGTCGTCGCTGGCCAGCGTCTCCTTCATCCGCGCCTTGATGTCGTCGAGCTTCATCTCACGCTCGGCTTTGTCCCCGATCGTCACCGCTTCACCGAGCTCGGATTCCGTCAACTCACGAACACGTTCGAAAAGGTCCTCGCCGTACTCGGGGAACGTCGGGAACTCTCGCGCCGGCTTCGCAGCGACCTTGGCGAATTCGTTCTGGAATTCGCACAGCTCGCGGATCCATTGCTTCGCTTCTTCCAAACCTTGTGCGACGATCTCTTCGGTCGGCGCCTGGTGTCCGGCCTTGATCAGGAACCACGCGTTATCGGTCGCTTCCGCTTCAACCATGATGATGCGGACGTCGCCGTCGGAGTTCAAGCCGCCGGCGACGGCGAGGTCGAACGTGCACTCCTCGACCTCTTGGTACGTCGGGAACGGAACCCAGCGGCCGTCCTTGTACCCCAGCCGCAAACCGGCGACCGGACCCTCGAACGGCATCCCGGCGAGCATCACGGCCATCGATGCTCCGGTGATCGCGACGACGTCGAACGGGTTGACGTGATCGACCGACAGGATCGTGGCGATGACTTGGATCTCGTTCCTGAATCCTTTGGGGAACGACGGACGTAGTGGGCGATCGATCAGCCGCGCAGTCAGGATCGCCGTCTCCGACGCGCGTCCCTCCCGACGGAAGAAGCCGCCGGGGATCTTGCCGGCCGCGTACATGCGTTCCTCGACGTCGACGGTCAACGGGAGGAAGTCGAATTGCTCCTTCGGTTCAGAGGACGCGACCGCGGTGACGAGCACCTCGGTCTCCCCGAGCGTGATCAGAACGGCGCCGTCGGCGAGTCCGGCGAGACGGCCGGCCTCCATGCGGAAGACGCGTCCGTCGATGTCACGCTCAAGCGTGAATGGATGGATGTTTGCCATGGCAGATGAACCTCCTGGTTCTTCGGGCTTGCTTCGCCCGCTCTGCCCGGCTGGGTCGGTTCGGTCCTGTGGCCAGTACTCGGTTGTGAGCTTCACGTTCGCTGCGAACGCGCCGTTCGCGACCGAAAACTGACCGCCTTGCCTCCCACCCGGGCGGGTGGACGTCGGTGCTTGGGTGTTCCTCCTTCCGATACGACGGAGGGGCGGATGTCCCGCCCCTCGAACTTTACCGCCTGATCCCCAGCCGCTCGATCAACGCTCTGTACTTCGCTACGTCTTGGCGTCGCACATATTCGAGCAGTCGCTTGCGCTTCCCCACCATCTTGAGCAGCCCTCGCCTGGAGTGATGGTCCTTCGTGTGGGCCTTGAAATGCTCCGACAGGTCGTTGATGCGCCGGGTAAGCAGCGCGATCTGGACTTCGGCCGAGCCGGTGTCGCGCTCGTTGACTCGGAAGTCGGAGATGATGGGCTGTTTCGCGTCTGTCGAGAGTCCCATAGCGGAGGCCCGCAGGATATCAGGCGCCTCTGACCTGGGCAAACGCTTCGGCACGTGGTTTGATACCGACTCTGTAACGTGAGCACGTTGCCCTCCGATACAAGGAGAGCAGTCGCACACAAGGAGGGATCATGAAGCTCGGACCCGTGAAGGCCATCTTCGGTCGTAAGACGGTCGTGTGGGGAGCAGGCCTCGTGCTCGTGCTCGGCGGCAGTGTCGGGATGCGGTCGCTCGTCGGCTCGGTCCACCATGGACGTACCCCCGCGACGAGCCTCTCGACGGAGACGGTCGATCCCGCCGTATCCGAGAGCCCCGACCCGAGCGAATCGCCCGAACCATCCGAAACCGCTTCTCCCGAGCCGAAAGACACCGAGACTCCCAAGCCCGAGGTAACGCACAGCCCGGACGCGAACGACGACGATCAAGGCGACGTGAACGAGAACGATCAGGGCGAGAACGAGCAGGGCGACGCGAACGAGGTCGAGCAAGAGGATCAGAACGACGAGCACACCATACCTTCGGTGCAACCTACCCCAGAGCACAGCGAGGATTCGCACGATGCAGACTCCGGGTCGTCCGGTTCGAGCGACGGTGGAAGCGGTTCCGGGGACTAATCGGAGGCGGCACTCGGCCCCGTCACGCGCGCTGCGACATCCGACGTAACAGACGACCGCAGCTTCACGATTGAAGAGCAGGAGACATACGCGCTCGTCGAGCGCGCGCGCTCCGGCGATCGGGAGGCCTACGCCATGCTGTTTGACCGGTTCCACGACGAGATCTATCGGTTCGCCACGAGGCGGGTCGGGGATCCCATCGCCGGCCAGGACGCCGCAGCGGAAACGTTCGCCGATGCCTTCCGTGGCATCACGAAGTTCGAGCAAACAGGCGCACCGTTCGAGGCGTGGTTGTACACCATCGCGCGTAGGCGAATCGTCGACCAGGTGCGGTTGCGCGCGCGCCACGATCACGCTGAGCTGTCGGCGGATGACGCTCTCTACGAGGCGTCGAGCGGGCACGAAGCATCGATCGTCGATGGGCTGCTGCTGCGTGCTCTCATCGCGCGCTTGCCGGAATCAGAGCGCGACGTCATCGAGCTCCGGTTCATGGAAGACCTCGACGTCGAGCAGACCGCGCTGCGCCTCGGCAAGCAACCGGGCGCGGTCCGGGTCGCACAGCACCGCGCACTGACGAAGCTTCGCACGATGATCCACGAGGACGTGCCATGACCGAGCCGCGCGACCCGTTGCTCGACGCGATCCACGAAGCCGGCCGCGTGCCGGCGCCTCCCGGCCGCGATGCGGCGTTCGCGCGCGTGATGAAACCCATCCTTGTGCCGTCGCGCCGGCGGCCGGGGCGCTCCCTGATAGCACTCTTCGCCGCTGCGCTCCTTGCCGTCCCCGCGGCAGTCTTCGCCGCACACGAAACGCGCCAGCACGCCACGGTCGTCACACCGATCGGGTCGGAAAAGCCGGACCCCGGCAGCTCGATCCACACGGAAGCGGACGACGCAACCCGGAAGCGCACCCTCTCCACGATCAGTCACGAGCGAACCGAGACCGCTCCTTCCGCTGGTGCGAGAAGCGAGCCGGCGGAGACGGAACAGCACACTGGTGACTCGAGCGCGGTCGGAGGGACGGACGGCTCGGACCACTCCGGCCCCGGCGGAAGCGATGACGTCGTGTCCTCGCCCTCTCCAATACCGGCCCCGAGCGAGACGCAGAGCTCGTCCTCGGACGGCGGCTCGTCCGGATCCGACGGTGGAACGAGCCCGACCGGCGACGACAGCACGTCGGGACCGCACTAGATCCCGAGCAACCCTCGTGCCTGCTCTACATCCGCGCGCATCTGGGTGACGAGATCGTCGACATTCGTGAATCGAAGCTCGTCCCGGAGCCGATGGGTGAACTCGATCTCGATCGTCTCGTCGTACAGGTCTTCGTCGAAGTCGATGATGTAGGCCTCGACGATCGGCGTGTCCCGGTCTCCGAATGTTGGATTCAGCCCGACGTTCACGACCGCCGGGTAGCGCCGGCCTTTCCAGCGCATCCATCCGACGTAGACGCCGAGCTTGGGCAAGATCATGTGATCGTGGACGGCAAGATTCGCCGTCGGGAACCCGAGGTCGTGGCCCCGATTGGATCCGTGTTCGACCGTTCCCTCGAGGACGTACGGGCGATCGAGCTCTTCGGCGACTTGCTCCATCTCGCCGTCGGCGATGTGCTGGCGAATCAGGCTGGACGAAACAACTTCGTCGCCCCGGTCGAGCTGCAGGGCGAAGATAGTTACCCCGAAGCCGAACTTCGCACCGAGATCGGTCAAGGTTTCGATCGTGCCGGCTTGCTGGTGACCGAAACGGAAGTTCGCGCCGACAACCACGTGCGCGCATCCCAGACCGTCGACAAGCACCGCTCGCACGAACTCCTCCGGCGACATGTGCCGCATCGCGTCGTCGAACTCGAGCACGACCAGTGCCCTGATACCGACTTCGCCCATGACGCGCGCGCGCTGGGCGAGCGTCGTGATCAGCGGCGGCTCGCTGCCCGGGGCGATGATCGCGAGAGGATGCCGGCTGAACGTGACCACGATCGGCGTCGCGTTGAGCTCGCTTGCCTTCTCGATCACGGTCTTCATCAGCGCCTGGTGGCCGCGATGGACGCCGTCGAACACACCGATCGATACGACGCACGGACGGATCCCGGGCGGAACTTCGCCGAGCCCCTGGTAGAGGACTATCCCTGCGTCAGCACACAAAGCGACCGCGCTTCTCCTTCTCGATCCTCGGCCATCGCGAGCAACCCGTCGGGGCCGTACACGGCGTACACGCCGTCGATGCCTCCGGGCGCGAGCGGCTTGCCGTGGACGAGCGCGCGCGCGCCCGTTTCATCTACCGAACGCCGAGGATACCCGGCCACAGCGGTCTCCATCGGCCGGAGCGCTTCCGGCGTCACCTCCGAGATGAGGATCGCGTCGGTCTCGGTGAATGCACCCACCCTCGTCCGGCGCAAAGTCGCCACGGAGGCGCCGACCGCAAGCGCGTCTCCGATGTCGGCCACCAGCGAGCGAACGTAGGTGCCGCGCGTGCACCGGACGCGGAGCGTTGCGCGTGCCCGCGGGCCCGGCTCGAAGGAATCGAGACCGAGCTCGTGCACGCGGACGTGCCGCGGCGCGCGCTCCACGTCCTCGCCGCGGCGGGCCTTCCGGTACAGAGGCTCGCCGCCGACCTTGACCGCGCTCACCATCGGCGGAACCTGCTCGATGTCGCCGACGAACGCCTTCATCGCCGATCGGCAGTCTTCCTCCGTCAGCGACGAGGTGTCGTTTTCCGCGACGACCTCCCCTTCCGCGTCCAGCGTCGATGTGGTGATGCCGAAGGCTGCCGTCACGACGTACTCCTTGTCGGAGTCCTCGACGAAGCGCAGCAGCCGCGTCGCCCGGCCGATGCCGAGGACCAGCACCCCCGTTGCGGACGGGTCCAGCGTGCCGGCGTGACCCACGCGCCGCTCGACCAATATCCGCCGGCACATCGCCACGACGTCGTGCGATGTCATCCCCGTCGCCTTGTCGATCACGAGCAGCCCGTTCATGCGCCCCGCAGCGCGCCGACGATCTCCTCGATGGTCGCGCGCGGGTCGCCGTCGGCCGACGTGAATCCCGCCGCGAGCGCGTGGCCGCCGCCGCCGAAGCGGGTCGCGACGGCGCCGACGTCGGATGCGCCCTTCGACCGCATCGAAACGCGGTAGCGCCCGTCGGACTGCTGCTTCAGAACGACGGCGACGTCGGCGACGTCGGCTGTGCGCACGAGATCGATCAGGGCTTCGATGTCTTCCAGGCCGACGCGCGCGCGCTCGAGATCCTGCGTGGTCACCCACGTCCAGACCAGGCCGGCGTCCTCGCGAAGCTCGAGCTTGTCCAGAGCCGACGCCGCGAGCTTCAGGTACCCGACCGGATGCGTGTTGTAGATCGTCTGCGTGATCTCGACGTGGGGCGCTCCGGCTGAAAGCAGCTCCGCCGTGATGCGGTGCACTTCCGGCGTCGTGTTGCCGTACTGGAAGCGTCCCGTGTCGGTCACGATCCCGGTGTAGAGACACGTCGCGATGTCCTCATCTAGGGCGACGCCCATGCGGCGCAGCAGGTCGAAGACGATGACGGCGCTCGCGGCGGCGTCGGGGTCGACGAGGTTGATCGACCCGAAGCGATCGTTCGACACGTGGTGATCGACGACGAGCAGCGTCCCCGCTGCGCG
>VAYV01000006.1 GCA_005883175.1 Actinomycetota bacterium | reverse complement strand
TGTCGAGGTGCGGGATCTCCAACCCGGCCCACATCGCGCGCTTCGTCATCTGCAGCCCGTAGATGCTGAAGCGCGACATCGCCGTCGCCATCGAGACCGCTTCGTCCATCAGCCGTTCGTCGGGGACGACGCGGCTGACCAAACCGATGCGCTCGGCTTCCTCCGAGCCGACGATGCGGCCGGTCAGCATGATGTCGTTCGCGCGCGACGCACCGACCAAGCGGGGGAGCAGCCAGGACGCGCCGAGCTCGCCGCTGGTCAGGCCGTTGACCAATCCCGTCGCGTTGAACTCCGCCGAGCGGCCGGCGATACGAACATCCGCGCCGAGCGCGAGGCACATCCCGCCTCCGTACGCCGGGCCGTTGACGGCGGCGATGATCGGTTGCGGCACCTTGCGTAGCGCGGGCGTGATCCGGCTGTAGTGGCGCATCGCCAGCGGCCCGAGGCGCGGGATCGTGAGGTGGTCGATGTTCGGGAGCACGCCGTGATCGTCGAGGTCCAACCCCGAGCAGAACCCGCGCCCTGCACCGGTGAGAACGATCACGCTGCATCGGTTGTCCTTGCCGACGGCGTCGAGCGCCGCGAGCAGGTCGTCACAGAGCTCGACCGACATGGCGTTCAACACGTCGGGACGATCCATCGTGACGATCGAGATGTCGTCGTTCGGCTTGTCGATGCGGACCGTAGACATGCATCCTCCGTCTGCGTTGGACCGATACGGCTTGGGCGACACATGATAGGAGTTGTCGTGATGCCTTCCGAACCGGGCTCCGATCAGGGCAAGCGGCGGACGAGGCTCGTTCGCTTCTGGCGAGTCGTCAACCCGCTGGCTCGCCCGCTATCGGGCATCGCTCCATGGTGGGTTCTGCTCGAAACGACGGGCCGGCAGAGCGGCCGACCCCGGCGCACCCCGCTGGCGACCGGACCGGTTGAAGACGGCGCCCTCTGGCTCATCGCCGTTCACGGCCGGCACGCGTCATGGGTGAAGAATCTCGAGGCGACACCGGCCGTCCGCGTCAGGATCGCGGGCCGGTGGCGCGAAGGACTCGCCTCGGTTCATCCCTACGACGCGGCCTTGGCGGCGCGGTTCAATCGATACGCGAGAAACGGGCCGAGGATGGTCGGGATCGATCCGGTCTTCGTGCGCGTCGACCTCGCTCGAAACGCCTAGCCCGCGCGGCGCGTCTTGTTCGCGCGCATCCAGGCCGCTAGCCTCACCGATGACATGGACCCCTTCCTCCAGGACGCGCCACAGGCGTCGAACCGGTTCCGCGCCGACGCCACCCTGCGCAACACGCTCGAGCGGATCTTGCCCCCCGAGGTGTTCGCCGACGCGTCGCCGCTCTTCGACGACATGGGGGAGCACGCGCTCGGCGAGATGCGGGCGCTGGCTCAGCACGCGGAAACCCACCCGCCGGTCCACGTGCCGATCGACGCCTGGGGTCGCCGCGTCGACCGGATCGACGTCGATCCCGCGTGGCTGCAGCTGGTGAAGATCGGCCAAGACGCCGGCCTCGTCGCGATCCCGTACGAGGACGAGTTCGGCGAGCACTCGCGCGTCGTCCAATTCGGCGTGATCGATCTGTGGAACCCGTCCTCGGCGACGGCCGGCTGCCCGCTGTCGATGACGGACGCGGCCGTGCGTGTTCTGCTCAACGAAGACGAGGACCTCGCGAAGGCCTACGTGCCGAAGCTCACCGCGCGCGCCAACGCGTGGACGTCCGGTCAGTGGATGACCGAGAAGGAAGGCGGCTCGGACGTCGGGCGCACGGGGACGCTCGCGCGCGAAGCGGGCGACGGCTGGTGGACCTTGCACGGCACGAAGTGGTTCACGTCCGCCACGACCGCGGACATCTCGCTTGCGTTGGCTCGCCCGGAGGGCGCCGGCGAGGGGAGCCGCGCGCTTTCGCTGTTCCTCCTCGAGCTGCGTAACCCGGACGGGACGTGGAACGGCATCGCGGTGCGCCGTCTGAAGGACAAGCTCGGGACGAAAGCGCTGCCAACCGCGGAGCTCGATCTGGACGGTACGGCCGCGCGCGCGATCGGCGGGATCGGCCGGGGCGTTCCGAAGGTCGCGCCGATGCTGAACATCACACGCATCTGGGCTGCGATCGGATCGCTCTCGGCGATCGGCGGCGGGCTGATGCTCGCGCGCGACTACGCGAACAAGCGGGAGGCGTTCGGACGCAAGCTGCGCGACCTTCCGGTGCACCGTCGCTGGATCGCGCGCATCGCAGCCGAATACGAAGCGGCGAACGTGCTCGGCTACCGCGCGGCGCTGCTGCTCGGTCAGATCGAGCACGCCTCCGGCGACGCCGATCTCGCGCGCGTCGTGATCCCGCTCACGAAGATGGCGATCGCCCGGCGCAGCGTGTGGGCGACCAGCAACCTGATCGAGTCGTTCGGCGGCGCCGGCTACGTCGAGGACACGGGATTGCCGCGCCTCCTTCGCGACGCGCACGTGAACTGCATCTGGGAAGGGACGACGTCTGTGATGGCGCTCGACGTGTTGCGCGCGTTGCGCGCGCCCGGCGTCCCGGGCGCGTTCCTCGCCGACGTCGACGCGAAACGCCTGGGGCATGGCCCGCACGTATCAAGCCGCGCTGCTGTGCGAGGCCGCGGGATGGGCGCTCGACAAGAAAGGCGACGCACGCACGGCGACCGCGGCCGCGCTCTTCGCGGCCGAGCCGTTGATCGGCGCCGAGCCGCCCGTCGGCGACGACGAGATGGGCGAGCTGGCTTTCGGCACCAACGCCGAATAGCGCCGTGGACATCGCCCAGCGCCTCCGGGCGCTCTCCGCGGAGATCGCGACCCTTCAAACAGAGATCGGGATCCTCGAAGAGCAGATCGCGTTCCAGACCGAGGTGGCCGACGACGCGCGCATCCGGGCGCTGGTCTCCGAGACGCCGCTCGCCGACCGGGAATCGCAAGAGGCGAGCGGCGACCTGGCCCGCATCATGAGTTCGCGCGCGGACGCGCTGAAGCGGCTCGAGCAGCTGCGCGCGGACCAAGACGCGCTGCTCGAACGCATGCTCGACGAGCGCGGAAACCGCTGACGGGGCCGTCCCATGATGCCGTAGCATGTCGCGCATGACCGACCCAAAGAGCAAGACCCGCGTCCTCATCGCGGAGGACGACGCGATCATCCGCATGGACCTGAAAGAGATGCTCGAGGAAGAGGACTATGAGGTTCTCGAAGCCGGCGACGGCGCAGCGGCGGTTCAGCTCGCGCGCGACGAGCAGCCCTCGCTCGTGATCCTCGACATCAAGATGCCGGTGATGGACGGCCTTGCCGCCGCGCAGAAGATAAGTGAGGAGCGGCTTGCGCCGGTTCTGATCCTGACCGCCTACTCGCAGCGCGAGCTCGTCGAGCGCGCGGCGCAGATCGGCGCGATGGCCTATCTGGTCAAGCCGTTCCAGAAGCAGGACCTCTTGCCGGCGATCGAGATCGCGAAGGGCCGGTACCAACAATTGGCGTCCTTGGCAGACGAGGTCGGCGACCTGACCGAGCGCTTGGAGTCTCGCAAGCAGGTCGAGCGCGCGAAGGGCGTCCTGATCGACCGTTATGGAATGAACGAAGGCGACGCGTTCCGCTTCCTCCAGCAAGCGGCGATGGACCGCCGGCTCAGCATGCGCGAGGTCGCCGAGGCGATCTTGTCCGGATCGGTGACGCCTTCTCCGTAGCGTGGCACGCCTAGGGTGGGCTCCATCCCTTCATTCAGCGTCCTTCCTATTGCGCTCGTCCGCGCATAGAATCCGGGCTTGCCACACTCGGGGGAGACGGATAGGGGACGGAAGAGCGACATGAGCGGCGTTCTTTTCGTCACCTCGGAAAGGGAGGCCGGATGAAGCGGGCAACGAGGTTGGTTGCGGTCATCGCCATGCTTTCTTTGATGGCCGGTGTTGCGTGCAGCAGCAAGGCGAACAAAGCCACTACGAAGAAGACGCTTAAGATCGCATTTCTCGGCGCGCTCACGGGTGACAATGCGCAGCTCGAGATCCATGCATCAAAAGGGGCCGCACTCGCGGTCGAACAGGCCAATGCGAGGGGCGATCTGCCCGTCACGCTGCAGTACCTTCCTGAGGACACCCAAGGAAGCAAAGACCAAGCGACACCGATCGCGAACCAGCTGAAGGACGATGCCTCACTTGTTGCGGTGGTCGGGCCCGGATTCTCCGGTGAGTCGTTCGCCGTCAACCCGATCTTCGGCCAGGCCGGGATCCCGGAAGTGGACCACTCTGCGACCAACCCGGGTCTCAACGCGATCGCGGGTGTCTCTGGGAAGACCTGGTTCCGTAGCGTCGGCAACGACAACGCGCAAGGCGGCCCCGCACCGGACATCATCTTCAAGTACCTGAAGAAGAACAAGGTCTTCATCGGGCACGACAAGAGTGCATACGGAGAAGGCTTGGCCACCATCGTAAAGAACGGCGTCAACGCCAAGTACCCGGGCAAGGTCGCCGGCTTCGAGGGCGTCGACCCTGGAAAGAAGGACTACAGCTCGCTCGTTTCAAAGATCATCACGAGCGGTGCAGACATCTTCTACTGGGGCGGCTACTCTCCCGAGTCCTCTCTGATCATGAAGCAGCTGCGTGAGAAGGGCTCCAAGATCCAGTTCATGGGTGCGGACGGTTCGAAGGACACGACTTTCCTGGCTGCCAAGGCTGCCGTCGAGGGTTCGTACCTGACATGTCCGTGCGTTGACCCCAACATCTCGACCGATCCCGCGGCAGTGAAGTTCGTCGCGGACTACAAGGCCAAGTACAACGTCAAGCCCGGCATCTACGGCGGTGAGGGTTTCGACGCCGTCAACCTCATCGCAAGCGCGATCAAGGCGGCTGGCGCGCCGGGTAGTGACATCAAAGCTTACAGAGCGAAGGTCGCTGCCAACCTGGCCTCGACGTCGGGCTTCAAGGGGATCACGAAGACGTACGCGTTCCAGCCCAACGGCGAGCTCGTGCAAAGCTCCGTCGTGATCTTCCTCTACAAGGTCGTGAACGACGACTTCTCGACGGTCGGAGATGTGGCGGCTCTGACCAAGTAAGGAAAAGGACGTGGCGACGGTGGGGGCGGCTTTGTCCGCCCCCACTCGCTATCTTCGAGCCGAGATGTTTCCTTTCGGGCCGTGAACCCGAGGGGGGGAGCGCCCATTGCCTGAGTGCCTGCGGACGGGATTCTGGCCCCATACCTTCGATGGTCTAACGCTGGGCTCGATCTACGCGATGATCGCGCTCGGCTACACGATGGTCTACGGCGTTCTCCAGCTGATCAACTTCGCGCATTCCGAAGTCTTCATGATCGGGACGTTCGCCGGCGTGTGGATGTTGCGCCTCTACGGGATCCACTCGCCCGTGTCCGGCATAGAATTGCCCCTGATGATCGCCGCGATCATGGTTCCCTCGATGGCGATATCGGGGGCAGCGGCCGTTGCACTCGAGCGCGTCGCCTATCGGCCGCTTCGAAGACGTGGTGCTCCGCGGCTCGCCTTCCTGATCACAGCGATCGGAGCCTCGATCTTCTTGTCGAACCTGTTCTTCATACGGATCCCCATCGTGGGCTGGACGCTCGGTGGCGCGGCGCCGGTGCAGTACCCGGAGTTGATCCACCGCACCGCACTATTCACTGCGTTCGGGTATCAGATCTCCAACAAGCAGGTCCTCGTCGTTGTGACCATGCTCTTGATGTACATGTTCCTGGATCGTTTCGTCATGCGCACGCGAGCCGGCAAGGCGCTACGAGCCGTAGCCGAGGATCCCGAAGCGGCCGCACTTATGGGCGTCCCGATCGATCGTGTGATCGTCACCACCTTCCTCCTCGGTGGGATCATGGCGGGAGCGGCCGGTTCGCTCTACGGCCTGTTCTTCGGCCAGGCTCAGTTCAATATCGGCTTCATCCCTGGGATAAAGGCCTTCACGGCAGCAGTCCTTGGCGGGATCGGAAACATCAGAGGCGCGCTCCTGGGGGGGCTGCTTCTCGGCTTGGTTGAGAATCTCGGGGTGACGTGCACCAGCACGGCGTGGCAGGACGTGATCGCATTCGGGATCCTCGTGGCCGTGTTGATGTTCCGGCCTACCGGGATCATGGGTGAGCGGGTGAGGGCCTGATGCGGGAGAGGCTCGCGCGCTTCCAAGCCACGAAGAAAGGCCGGGCGAGCCTCGCTGTGGTCGCCGCGATCGTTGTCCTCCTCCTCCCGCACGGCTTCAACGACCACTGGCGCGCTGTCTTTGTGGACGCGCTCGCTTTCTCCTTGCTCGCCTTGGGATTGAACGTCGTCGTTGGGTTCGCAGGGCTGCTCGACCTTGGATACATCGCGTTCTTCGCGATAGGAAACTACGCATTCGCCATCCCGACGGCCGGTTCGTACTCGAAGGGCCTCTTCCTTGAAGGGGGACTGCATCTGCCCCCGGCGCCACATTGGCACGATTGGATGTGGCTCTTGCTCCTCGGGGCCATCGTCGCTGCGATGCTCGCAGGGATCATCCTGGGTGCTCCGACGCTTCGCTTGCGGGGTGACTACCTCGCGATCGTCACTCTCGGATTCGGTGAGATGGTGCGTATCGTCGCGCGCAATCTGGACTCCGTTACCATCGGGTCGCGCGGGATCACCGCCATCCCGCACCCACAGATCCCGTACGCGCCGGGCCATCGATACCTCTTCGGTCTGGCACCCGTCGGTTACTACTACGTGATGCTCCTGCTCGTGATCCTGATGGTGGGGATCATCACTCGTCTGAACGACTCGCGCGTCGGTCGCGCGTGGCACGCGATCCGCGAAGACGAGCTGGCGGCCGCCTCGATGGGCGTGCCAACGGTGCGGATGAAGTTGCTGGCGTTCGCGATCGGTGCATCGACGGCCGGCGCGGCGGGCATGTTGACCGCCGCTCGTGTGAACTACGTCAGCCCCGACAGCTTCACACTTCTCCAGTCGATCCTCGTGCTCGCCGCTGTGGTCCTCGGCGGCATGGGAAGCATCCGCGGATCGATCCTCGGTGCCTCCGCGATCATCATCGTTCCCGAGTTCATCCGATCCCGGTCGCCGTCGTTCCAGGACTATCGTTTCCTCATCTTCGGCGCCATCTTGGTCATCCTGGTGAGCCTTCTGGCAGCCCGCACGGAGGTCACTACCGGGGTCCTCGAGGCTGTCGACATCGTGAAGCGCTTCGGCGGGGTCGAGGCCCTCCGCGGCGTGTCGCTCGAGATCGAGGAGCGCCAGATCGTCGGCCTCATCGGACCGAACGGATCCGGGAAGACGACGCTGCTCAACTGCATCTCCGGTGTCTTTCCTCCGACTTCGGGCCGGGTTTTACTCGACGGCGAGAGCATCGTGCGGCGAGGCGGGCACCGCATCGCACGAGCCGGTGTCGTTCGGACGTTTCAGAACATCCGTCTCTTCGGAGCGATGACGGCGCTCGAGAACGTGCTGGTCGGCCTCGATGCGCACCATCGAACGGGTGCGGTCGGCGCGGTGCTGAAACTGCCGTACACACGACGGGAGGAACGCGAGGGGATCGATCGCGGGCTCGAGCTGCTGAACCAGGTCGGGATCCCGCGTCTCGCCAATGTGCTTGCGCACAACCTTTCCTACGGAGATCAACGGCGTGTTGAGATCGCGCGCGCCCTCGGTACGGGCCCGAAGCTGCTCTTCCTCGATGAGCCGGCCGCGGGCATGAATCCCGCGGAGAAAGCGGCGCTCATGCAGCTCATCCGGCTGATCCGCAAGATGGGCGTCACGATCCTTCTGATCGAGCACGACATGAAGGTCGTGATGGGGACGTGCGAGCGAGTGAGCGTGCTGGACTTCGGCGAGAAGATCGCAGAGGGTCGGCCGGAGGAAGTTCAGCGCGATCCTCGCGTCATCGAGGCGTACCTGGGAAGAGGGGCCGTGGAGGCCTCGGGTGGAGACGCCTAACGTGGCGACGCTGGAGCTACACGATCTCAAAGTCCGTTACGGCGCGATCGAGGCCGTCCGAGATGTCTCCCTGCACGTCGACGCTGGAGAGATCGTGACGCTGATCGGGGGGAACGGCGCGGGGAAGACCACGACGCTCAAGACGATCTCCGGCGTGCTGCGTTCAGTGGGGGGAACGATCACGTTCGAAGACGAGCGGATCGATCGGCTGAAACCTCATGAGATCGTCGCGCGAGGCGTGTGCCAAGCGCCTGAAGGGCGGCACATATTCCCTCGGATGACGGTGCGAGACAACCTCGAGATGGGCGCTTACGGTCGGAGAGTGCGCACAACGGTCCTGTCCGAAGATTTCGATCGCGTGTTCAGCCTCTTTCCCGTCCTGAAGGAGCGGCTCAAGCAGGCGGGCGGCACGCTCTCCGGGGGCGAGCAGCAGATGCTCGCGATCGGCCGTGCTCTGATGGCTCGTCCGCGGCTGCTCCTCTTGGACGAGCCTTCGATGGGTCTCGCTCCTCAGCTCGTCGACCTGATCTTCTCCATCATCGTGGAGATCAACCGGCAGGGGACCTCGATCCTCCTGATCGAGCAGAACGCGCAGATGGCGCTGCAGACGGCGAACCGCGGCTATGTGATCGAGACGGGGGCGATCGTCTTGCACGACGACGCGAAGAAGCTGCTCGGGAACGACCAGGTGCGGAAAGCGTACCTGGGGGAGTGATTGGCCCGCGCCGGCCTGCGGCCCAAAAAGGGTCGACTTCGATAAGGTTTGGCATATTCGCCCGTCCATAGAAGGAGACGTTATGAAGCGAGCGGCTCGATTTGGACCGGCACTCTTCACCGTTTTGGCGTTGTTCGCTTCAGCGTGCTCGAAGAGCTCCCCAGGGGCCAGCACATCACCATCGCCGAGCGTGTCGCCGACGCCGGAGGTTTCGATCGGCCAGTGCGAGACCAAACAAGGGACACAGCCGCCGACCGCTCCGAAGGGCGTCGATTTCAAGACCCAATTGAAGGAGCCGGGGGTCCTCAACGTCGGCTCCGACAATGACTTCCCGCCGTTCGAAGAGATCAAGCCGGGAGCGAAGACGCCGGACGGATTCGACGTTGACCTATACACGGAAGTCGCGAAGCGCCTTGGGCTGACGGCGAAATCGACGACGACGAACTTCGACGCGCTGTTCACTTCTTCGCTGCCGACCGGGAAGTTCGACGTTGGCGTGTCGGCGGTCACGATCAAGGAGAGCCGCAAGCAAACGGTCGACTTCACGGTGCCCTACTTCAAATCCGACCTCTCTCTCGCGATCAACACGGTGAAGACGCCGAACATCAAGACTGTTGACGATCTCGTTGGTCTGGTCGTCGCCGTCCAGAAGGGAACGACGGGTGAGGCGTGCGCTCAGTACCTGAAGTCGAAGGGGAAAGTTAAGGACGTCAAGTCGTTCGGAAACACCGGGCCGGCGATCGAGGACCTCCTTGCCGGCCGCGTGGCCGCCGTCATTAACGACCGTCCCGCCACCCAGGGATACATCGATCGTGGGGCGCCGACCCTAAAGGTCATTCAAATCATCAAGACGCAGGAACAATACGGCTTCGCCGTCAGCAAGGAGAAGCCTGATCTTCGGAAAGCCATCGATGACCAACTCACTGCGATCATGAGAGACGGGACCTACGCCACGATCTATAAGAAGTGGTTCGGAACGCCGCCACCTTTTGCCGTTCCGATTCAGTGATGGATCAGCCAGCCATGGGGCCCGCCGAGAGGCGGGCCTCAGTGTAGGAGAGCAGACGGAGGATCGCATGGCTACGATTTCTGTTGATGAGAGATTGGGCCCCTTCGCCCCCGATCGTCGAGCGCCCGGTGTGCTTGCGCGCGGCGCCTTCGCGCTTGGCGTCGGAGCAGTTGTCCTGGCTGTGGTGCGACCAGTGGTGGAGAACATCCAGCCTCGCAGCGACCTGTCCTGGACGCGGCTGCCCGGGATCACAGTTGGGATCCTTGCGATCGTGGTTTCCCTTGCAGCGTTCTACCGGGTTTCGACGCAAGGGCTGCGCGGTCGCGGCTTGAGCCTAGCCGGCGCATGGCTTGGGGCCGGCGCTGCACTTACGGGAGTTGTCTACGCCGCGACGGTGGATGGGAACCTTCGCTTGGGTCAGTTCGCGCACTATTACCTCAACATCCACATCATGCGGGAGATCATTCCCGACCTCGCCCGCGGGGCGCTCACCACGATCAAGGCCGCGTTCCTCGCCGAGGTGATCGCGGTGGCCGCAGGCTTGCTCATTGCCACGCTTCGCATGTCAAAGAGGGTTATCGTCCGTCTTCCGGCGATCCTGTACATCGACGTTGTCCGTGGTCTCCCGCTGATCGTCCTCGTTTCTCTGGTGGCCTTTGGATTGCCAACGATCGGCAT
>VAYV01000005.1 GCA_005883175.1 Actinomycetota bacterium | reverse complement strand
GCCGATCCCGAAGCTCAAAACGACGCGACCGAAGAGCGTCCACTCACCCGGCATGGAGGCATCGTATGCCCGATGCACGGCGCGAGGGCTAAACTCGCCCTCTCCGAGAGGGGGACTCTCATGGCCAAGACGACCGAAGTAGGACCGGCATCGGACCTGAAGCCGGGAGCGGTGACCGGTGCAGGGATCTGGGCCGTCGGCAACAGCCAAGGTGATCTCTTCGCCGTCACGCGGCGTTGCCGTCACCTGTACGCCGACCTAGCGAACGGATCGATCGACTCGAAGGGTTGCCTCGTGTGCCCGTGGCACGGGTCGCGGTACGACGTGAAGACGGGGCGCATGGTGCGCGGACCCCAAGGGATCTTCGCCAAGATCCCGGGCCTGGACTGGGCGTTCATGGCGCTCACTCGCGTGATTCCGCTCGGGAGAGGGAACGTCGTCGAGCGCGACGGAACCGTCTATGTCGAAGGCCACAAACGCTGAAGACTCACTTGCACCAGTCGAACCCGTTGAACTGCGCGGGCGCCTCGGGAATCTCGCCTGCATACCCCGGCGGACACGCGAGATCCGGCTGTCCGTTCATGACGTCCTCGACCAGACCGTTCATGTAGAAGAACTCTTTCTGGTTGGCAGCGTTCGGGTCCCGGCGAGGTATCTCGTGCGGGTCGTTGCCCACGTCGGCCGGCGGGATGTTCGCGTTCGGGGGCGGCAGGTTGCCCGCATCCCAGAAGACGAGCGCAGAGCCGTTCCACGGCAGGATGTTGCCCTGGGCGTCGGTCGGGAACGCTTGCAAGCCTCCGGGGAACGGCTCGGTGCCGAGCGTCGGCGCGACCGTCCACGCGCGCCCCGGCATCAACGCCGTCTGAAGGATGCGCGCCCCGATCGTCCTCGCCTCGACCATCGCCGAGAAGTTCGTCACCTGGAAGTCGCCGAGCGCGACCTGCATGAGCACCTGGTGCGCCGGCGTGTTGGGCAACGGATCTGTCGTCATGTGCGCTACGTAGCCGTCGGCTTCCGCCCGGTCCCACAGCATCTGGATCAGCGTCATGACGAGCTGCTGCTCCATCTTGTTCGGGAACGCCGTGTAGAGGAGCGACGAGTACGACGGTATACCCGGGTTGGTGGGATCGATCACCGGCCCTTCCCAGTCGGAAGAGCGATTCAGCAAGGTCGAGTAGTTCATCCCCGTCACGCCGAGCACGCAGCGCGTGAGGTCGACCGAGAGCGCGCACAGCGCGCCGCCCATGATCCCGCCTTGGCTGTTGCCGTCGTAGAAGAGCTCGTTGGATTTGAACAGCGGGTGTCCGGCGGCGTCCTTGAACACCGCGTTCGTTGCGAGGCCGTTCGGATGCGCGAGCGCGCGCCCCAAGTAGAGGAAGTTCAAGAAACCCTGCTGCGCGCGGTCGGCCATGACCGGCATGTACGACGGGTCGAGCAGCGTGTGGACGGCGTTGGCCACGTCGTACTCGGCGAACCCCATCCAGTTGACCGCGCACGGCATGAAGTTCCGCTCGCGGTCGCGGTCGGTCGATCCGCCGGTCGACTCGGACCTGCTGCCGAGAAGGCCGTGTCCGTACAGCGTCGGGTGCGCGGGATCGGCAGCCGAGGCGACTTTCGGGATCGTGCATACGAACGGCACGTCGATGGTCGGGATCAGTGGGTTCTGCGCCGGCAGGCCGTCGGGCCCGTAGAAGAATCGCGTGCCCAGCAACGCTTGGTTCGGCAAGCCTTCGACCGGATCTTCTTCGAAGCCGAGCGGCTGCGGCGGACCGTCGAGATAGTTGGGGACGGTGATCGTCCCTTCGACCTGTCGCTGCTTGCGCGGATCGTTGCTGATCTGGGTCACCTTGGTGATCGAGAAGCGCGGCGACACGCCCTGGATGACGCGGTCGGCGAGGTTGGTGTCACCCAGCTGAGCGAACGCGTCGTTGCGGATGTGAAGCATCCTCTCGGTGAGGTTGCGCTCCGATGCCACCGTGAAGTCCCACGCGAGGAACAGCTTCGAGCGGTCGAACGACATCCCGCGCGCCTGCTCATCGCTCTGGATCTGGGCGATGACACTGTTGACGTGCGCGCGGCGGGTCTCGTCGAACGTGAGATCGCCCGCCGGCCCGGCGGTGTTGTCGCGGTAGGCGGCGAACTGCGCGGCGGCGGGGATGACGGCGCCCGCCGTGTTCTTCATGTTGCGCAGCGCGACCAGGTAGCGATGTCCCTCCGTGAAGTTCACCGCCGGGCGGACGATGAGCAACCGTTCGTTCGCCTTGGTGGATGCGTTCATGTCGAGCTCGGACCAGAATGGCCAGCGTTGCCCCGTGGTCGCGTCGACCACCAGGATCGGCGCGTCCGGTTCCACGTACCGGCCGACGTCGGCGATCTGGTCCCGGGGGTCGTTCGGCCCGCCGACGCGCGGTCCGGTCATGCTCTGCGTGCCCCACGTCTGATGCAGGTCGAGCCCCGGCACGAAGGTCAGGATGTCGGACCCAGGCGAGAATCCGTCGTTCCGGTTCCACTCCGTCGGATCGATGGGCTTACCGACGATGCTGCGAGGCATCTCGGGCACCTCGAAGTCGATGCGCTTCCCGGTCGCGGTCGTGGGGTCGGGCCGCGTGAAGTAGTCGTTGGGGAACGGCAGCAAGCACAACGCCTGGTCGGTCTGGTCGCAGGGACGGCGGAGGGTGGGCACTTGCGCGCGTGTCACGAGCGTCGAGCCGGCCACGATCGCAACGACGAGCGCCGGGAACACGACGCGCCTGGAACGAAGCACGGTGAACCTCCCCTGGCCTGCCCGGACCAGCATGATTTCGACGCGGCTGCGCTCATTCCCTCCCGCTCCAGAAGGGTGGGTATCAGCGGCGATCAGGCAGACCGGTATGTTCTACAGCGTGCGACGAATGCCTCCGGGATTCGGGGCTGGCTTGCAAAATGAATGTGGACGTAGCTCGCAAGGACGTTACCGACCTGGTAGCCCTCCTTCGATTCGCCGCCACGCGTTGTCAAAACGTCAAAGCAACGCTCGGTTGCCGGCTCTTCGGCCATTTCTGAGTGATGGAAAAGGTGACCGCGCGCAGAGAGCCCGGCGCCGAAGAGACCCCCAGTCGTTTCAATCTGTACGTAGGCAAGGGTGAGGCCACCCGGCATGCGCGTGCCGAAAGGAAACACCCCACAGAACGGATAGCTTCTTCCATCGAGCTCTAAAGTGTGCGCGAGGTACATGAGCCCGCCGCACTCTGCGTAGATGGGGCCACCAGCCTCAGCGAACTCTCGGATCGACCCCATAACTGCATCGTTCTCCGCAAGCAACGAGGCGTGCAGCTCGGGATAGCCGCCTCCTATGTAGAGACCACTGACGTCGTCTGGAAGAGGATCTCGTAGTGGAGAAAACTCAACGGGCTCCGCCCCGCTCCCCTCGAGCATCTCGAGATTTTCGGCGTAGTAAAAACAGAAGGCTTCGTCTCGAGCGACACCTATCCGGACCCGTGGTCCGTTCGGGGCCGGGCGAAGCTTCGCGGGATACGAGGGTCGCTCGAGCTGGCCGGCTTCGAGAAGCCCGTCGATATCCACGTGACGATCGATCAAAGTGGCCAACTCGGTGATGTAGTCCGTGGGCACCTCATGAGGAAGGTTCAGTCCAAGGTGGCGCTCCTTCATCACGAGATCGGGAACTCGCGGGATCGCGCCCAGGACGGGGATCGAATCAGCGACGGCTTCCCGGATCATGTCTGCATGTACGGAACCCCCCACGTTGTTGAGGATCACACCGGCGAGTCTGGTCTTAGGGTCGAAGCCTGCGAACCCGTGGATCAGGGCCGCGGCACTTCGAGCCATAGCGCTCGCATCGATGACAAGGATGACCGGAACGCCGAGGATCTTCGCCATCTCGGCCGTGCTACCTCGATCGCTCTTGCCCTCGCTCCCGTCGAACAAGCCCATCACACCCTCGATTACGGCGACGTCGGCATCCGCGGATGCGCGCGCGAAGGACTCCATGTTGGCTTCGCGACTCAACATCCAGCCGTCGAGATTGCGCGACACGCGGCCGCTCGCTTGTTCATGGTGAAGAGGATCGATGAAATCGGGGCCGACTTTGAATGGCTGGACGACGTAGCCTTTTCGGCGAAGTGCGCCGATCAAGCCCAGGGTCATGCTCGTCTTCCCCACACCGCTGTGGGTTCCCGCAACGACAACCGTACTGAACGACGACGACGCCCCGGATCCGGTGCCGAGATTCATGGTGCCGGTCACGCTACATCACGACGAGACCGCCTGAAGTTTCGTGGGATAGAGTTGGTGGCGTGCGAATCATCTCCTTGCTTCCCAGCGCCACGGACATCATCGCGGAGCTCGGGTTGCTCGATTGGGTCGTCGGGGTCTCCGACGACTGCAATTGGCCGCCCGAGGCCGCGCAGAAACCGCTCGTGGCGCGCACGCGGATAGACGTTTCCTCTCTCACGAGCGCGCGGATCGAAGAGCTCGTGTCCTCATCCGCCTCCGATGGGCACTCGCTGTACGCCGTTGATTCGAAGCTTATCGATACATTGAAGCCCGATCTGCTTATCACCCAGGATCTGTGTGCCGTATGTGCCGTGTCGAGCGACGACCTGTCTACCGCTTGCCCGGTCGGCGCAGAAGTTTGGTCGATGAATCCCAGCCGATTCGACGACGTGGTGGAAAGCGTGATCGCGCTGGCCGATCGGCTCGGTGTCCCCGAGCGCGGGGCCGCGCTCGCGGGAACGATGCGA
>VAYV01000004.1:4308-17978 GCA_005883175.1 Actinomycetota bacterium | reverse complement strand
TCACTGCTGGCCGTCCCGTACCTGATCCTGGTGGCTCCACGGCGCTTCCGGCGTCGCGATTTCATCTCTTTCTTCGCATCGATCGCTTTCGATGCCGCAGTAATCGGAGGTATGCTCAGGGGCAGCCTTCGCGAGCGCGCCCTCGTCCTGTAGCGTGCACGCTGCCGCCGAGCAGGTCCGGATCCGATGCATAATCTAAGCCAGCCACAGGTCTTGTGACGACCGAAACCATCGGAGGGTTTGCTGACGTGAGTGCGAGAACCGAGGTTGGATTCGAGCTTAAGGGGGAACGGTCGGAGCTCGGTCCGCTCTTAGGGGATCTGTGGCGATCTCGAGACCTGACCCGCTTGCTGGCGAAGCGAGAATTCCTTGTCAACTACCGTCGCGCATCCTTCGGCGTTCTTTGGGCGATCGGGCTTCCCCTTGCTCAGGCACTGATTGTTGGGCTTACGCTGTCTCGGGTCGTTCGCTTTGAAACGAAGGGCGGGTACGCACTCTTCGTCTTCGCCGGGACTCTGCCGTGGACGTTTTTCAACGGAGCGCTAACCGTCGCAACAAACTCGATCGTTATCGGATCCGAACTGGCGACCCGTGTCTATTTTCCGAGAGCGGTATTGCCGATCGTTACGGTCCTCTCTGCGTTACGCGGGTTCATTCCCTCCGTCGCCGTGTTGATCGGTCTCGCT
This sequence comes from Actinomycetota bacterium, assembly GCA_005883175.1. Taxonomy (GTDB): domain Bacteria; phylum Actinomycetota; class AC-67; order AC-67; family AC-67; genus AC-67. The sequence goes on along the minus strand of VAYV01000004.1, from coordinate 17,292 downwards.
GCGATCTTCCGAGCACCCTTGGGTTTGGATCTGTTCCTGCTGATACCGGCCACGGTTCTGATGGTCACGCTTACGGCCGGATTCTCGCTCGTACTCGCGGCACTCCAAGTCTATTTCCGTGACATGAAGTTCATCGTTGCGGCGTCGACACTTCCGTGGTTTTGGGCGTCGGGAGCGATCTTTCCCCTAGACAAGCTGGGATCCATGCGGCATTGGCTGGAGCTGAATCCGGCCGTTGGAATGATCGAGTTCTACAGAGCATCGCTTGGAACGGCGTCCGCCGGCTGGGGACGATCGGTGTGGATCTGCGCAGCATGGGCGGTCGGCCTCATCGCGCTGTCGCTGCCTCTGTACCGACGGTACGACCGCGTTTTTGTCGATCTTCTATGAGAGCGTGAGGGTCATATGCCATCAGCGGTCAGTCTGACGGACGCTGGAAAACGCTACGTGAAATACGACGACGTTCCGCTGCTCATCACTCGGGCGTGGCGATTCTCCACTGGCCAGCGCCGCAGTCACCTGTGGGCTCTTCGGCACGTTGACATGGAGATCCAACCAGGGGAATCGGTTGGGGTTATCGGTCGCAACGGCGCCGGGAAGTCGACCATGTTGCGGCTGCTGGCGGGCGTGACCGGACCGACGGAAGGGATCGTTCGTGTACGGGGCCGAGTCGCCCCGCTGATCTCGGTCGGCGTCGGCTTCCATCGCGAGCTGACGGGTCGCGAGAACGTGTACGTGAACGGAGTCATCTTGGGCCTTACGACGCAGGAGATCGACGGCCTGTTCGATTCCATCGTCGCCTTCTCTGAGATCGAAGACTTCATCGATACCCCGGTCAAGTTCTATTCCTCGGGGATGTTCGTACGGCTTGGGTTCGCGGTTGCAGTTGCCTCCGATCCGGAGGTGCTGCTCGTCGATGAGGTGCTTGCGGTTGGAGACTTCGCTTTCCAGAAGAAGTGTTTCGACCGCATGGAGCAGATTCGCAGCGGCGGCGCGACCATTGTCGTCGTGAGCCACAATATGGCTGCCGTCCGCAGTCTCTGCTCGCGGACGATGGTCTTGGATGGCGGTGTTCCCGTCTTCGAAGGCGCGACGGATGAGGCGATCTCGATCTTCCACGAGATGCTTGCAAAGCGTGGGATCTCCGCCGAAGAGTTACCGGCCGTCAAGATCACAGACTTCACTCTGCAAGATGAACAGGGCAATCCGACCGCGCACTTCGAAGTCGGCGATGAGATGACTTTCTGTGTCGAAGCGCAGTTCGCCGAGCCATCGGAGAATCCCGCCGTGCTGCTTCGGATCTACACCGAGGATGGTCAACTCGTGTATGGAGAAGTTCCGGTTCTGAGCGAGCCGACTCCGGTCGATGCTGGCGGCATGGTGCGGTGGATCGTTCGTCTTCCCGCTTTGTTGCCAACGCGGTCGTATTCAGCTGAAGCCCTGGTCGGGACCAGGCTTGCTGTGGACGCGCCGATGTCGGGTTCGCGGCCGATCTTGTTTTACGTCTCCGGGCGTCCCTTCGTTCTTGGAGCAGCCGATCTGCGCGCTACGTTCGAGGCGCGCGCATACCCGTCGACCGACATCGATCAGGGAGCGAAGCCCAGCGGGGAGACGTCCCCGCGCCCTGTCGAGACGCTGGCGCCCGGTGTCGCCGACGGGAGCGAAAACTTCGGAGAGGCACCCTCGACGCTGGTTCCGCCGGATGAGCAGTTCGACCACAGTTGAGAGTCCTCTGGGTCACGCGCGAATTTCCGGACGCCCACGGCTCAGGCGCTCAGGTCCATCAATTCGAGCTCTTACGAGCCGTTGCCGCGTCGCACCAGATAAGCATCATCAGCAGTTTTTGGGATATCAGCCGCGAGGCGCTCCTGCGTGTCCAAGAGATGGGTGTGCGCGTGGAGGTCGTTCCGTGGCCTTGGAACCGGATGTCGCGTGGCCGCATCAGGAGAGTTGCGCGTTTACTAAGGGGAGCGGCGCCAAACTTTGTGGCCTCAGCCATGGTCGGCCAAGTGAGACCCTTATCCCAAGCAGTCGCAGCTCATGAGCTATATCGACCCGTCGACCTCGTCTGCATCCTCCAAGGAGACCTAGCCCCAGTCGCGGACGTCACGAACGCACCGACCGCGCTATTCCTTTTCGATGTCGTGTCGCGCCAGGCCGATCTTGTGCTGTCGCAAGACGGCCTATCGCTCCGATCGGTTCGCCGTCGGTTGGAGCGCCGCACCGCGCTCCGTTGGGAACCCCTCTGGTATCGGAAGGCTGATTCGGTCGCGTGCGTTTCGTCGGTCGACGCCGCAATCGTTGCCAAGATGTTGGATAGAAACGTGACCGTTATCCCCAATCCGATTCCGGACGAGTTCTTCGCACGCGGGTCGAGTCCTCCTTCAACGTCAACGGTGGCCTTCATCGGCTCGCTTTCTTGGGAACCGAATGCGGATAGCGTTCGATGGATCTGCTCCGACATCTGGCCGAGGGTCCGTGCTCGGCGTCCGGACGCTCGTCTCCGGATCGTCGGCCGCTTCCCGACCGATGAGCTCCGCCGCCTCGTTGAGGCCGTGGGAGGGGAATTCCTCGCCGACGTGGGGGATGTTCGGCCCTTCTATTGGGGGGCTGCCGCCGTGATCGCCCCCGTCCGCATGGGCTCGGGCATGCGGAACAAGGTTCTGCACGCTATGGCATGCGGGGCCCCGCTTGTCGCAACACCGAGTGCCCTCGAAGGCATCCCGGCGGTTGCAGGGAAACACCTCCTCGTTGCTGAGGGCGCCGGGGATCTCGCCGACGCCGTCGTGGCCACATTGGATGATCCTGCGTCGGCCGCCGCCCGCGCGGGAACCGCGTTCGAGCTGGCTCGGCACTACACGAGCGCAGCCGCCGGGGCAGCGCTCGAATCGTGGTGGCGAGATACGGCCGCATTGAGACCGGCCGGTTCTGTCGCTGCACCGCAGAAGCGCGCAGCACTAAGGGCCACCGTCGTCGTCTGTACACGCGACCGTCGGGACCTTCTTCGAAGATGCCTTGCAAGTGTTCAAAGGGCGGTCGCGATCGTCCCAGATGCAGACGTTGTCGTTGTGGAACAGGGGGAGCCTTTCGCAGCGCAGATCGGCTCGGACATCGGGCTGGCCGCAACTGTTGTGCCCGTTGACGGTTCGGGGGTTTCTCGAGCACGAAATATCGGACTCCGCAACGCTCGAGGCGACGTCGTGTTGTTCACGGATGACGACTGCGAAGTGCCCACCACCTGGGTTTGCGATCACCTCGAGGCACTTCAGGAGCCGGATGTCGACGCATCGTTCGGTCAGGTGACCGGATTAAGCAGGTGGGGGGCTGATTCGGCCGACGCTGCTGCGATGCCTAGCCGCCATCGGCACGGCGCTCCGCCGTGGCTCATCGGACATTCGTCGAACCTCGCCGGTCTGAAGAGCCGGCTTCTTTCCGTAGGAGGGTTCGACGAGCGCTTGGGTCCCGGCTCGCCATCGGGAGCTGCCGGTGAGGATGCCGACCTCATCGTCCGACTCCTCAGGAGCGGAGCCGCCCTTGTCTCCGGGACGGGCGAAGCAGTTCGCCACATACCCTGGCGCACCGAGGAAGAGGATCGACGCACGATCGTTTCGTACGAACACGGTGCGGGGGTATGGATCGGAAAGGCTCTCCGAGAGGAACCCCTAATTGCTTTGTCGTTTCTCCGCAGCCGCCTCGGCCAGTTGAAGGGCTATCTCCGGCACTCGCGAGCATCGGAAGGCAAGCCGGTGAGTGGCCTGATCCTGGGACGGGCGTTCCTTAGTGGACTCCTCGCGGGTCTTCGTGTGAAACCGTGGAACGGGCCGGTTGGATCCCCTGCGGGTTCCGAGCAGATCCCCTTTCGTTGATATGCTCATCAAGAGATCCGGACCCACGGGAATCACTTCCGCGCATGGCGAGTATCTCGCCGATCAGGATGTAAAGGAAGCAAACTAAAACGCCGGCCACGCCCGCGATAACCAGTTTCTTCGACAGATCCCCGATCTTCTGTTTGTTGACCGTTCCCGCAGGCGAGAGCAACGACACTTCGTCGGGCGGATAGCTTGTGATGTTGGCCATCAATTGCGAGTTATAGAGGATCTGGGCTGTGCGTGTTTGTAACGTGACTTTTTGAGGAGGCGTCAGCTTGGCCGCTGGGATCGCAGCAAGCTTGGCATTCTTTTTTATCGAGCTCACGTATTCCTTACACACTGCATTTGCGAGACGGGTCGCCCTCGCAGGGCTGGGATCCATGACCGTCACAAAGAAGGTGCCGAGGCCAGGTGAAGGCGCAGTCGTCGTCTCGCTCGCGATAACGCCCGCCGGGGTCTTTTCGCGCGCGCTCACCCTGCGGTAGAGGCCGGAAGACGCGACGGTGCCCACCTCTTGCAAGGCGAGGCCGCCTATGAACTGCGCGTGCTCGGGCGTGGAGGGATCCTCACGCGAAAGATGGATGAACGCTTGAAACACACAGTTGGTTGAGTAAACGGTTTTCGCTTGCCTCTTGTAGGCCAGGCCTCCGGCACCGATCGAGACAAACAATATGAGCGCGCACGGCAAAACGTAGCGACGTAGCATGACGCCGAGTTTATCAGTCGAATGACCCTATCTCAGCGCTTCGCGCGAGAATCGGGTATCGGCAACCTTAAGCCACGACTGCGTCCGCGCTCGCCTGCGAACGCACCGGTCCCATGGCCGGCACTGCGTTGGGCCATGCAAGTGCGATGCCAGGAATCCCCCATAAAGGTATTTCGACCACCAACTCCTGGACGCCCAGGAAGAGGCCTGCCACTGCGAGCGCAATGATCGCGCCGATCGCGCCGGCAGCGATTGCGACGTGCTCCCCGTCGCCGCGGGCGCGAGCCCGCAGCCGTGTGGATCGTAGCCTCATCATGAGCGCATATAACGCCACAAGGTAAAGGAAGAGACCTTGCACTCCGCTTTCGAGCGCACGCGCCAAGAAGGTGTTCTCGGTTGCCCCCAATTGTCCTGCTCCAGCTTTCGGCCGGAATCGATATCGATCCGTGGTACCCAAGCCGTACCCGAACGGCCGAGCCGCGAGGAGGTCGATGTCTTGAAACAGGTGCTCGCGATGAGAAGAGTTGCTTTCCGACCGCACGAGATCCTGATTATTCGAGGCGAGGTAGGAGATCGAGATGCTTCCTGCGATCACGACCACAAGGCCAACGATGGAAAGCCGGATGCCCGGGTTGCGAACCGTCAGGGCGAGGACGGCGAGGACTCCTATACCGCCGCCGATGTATCCGCTTCGAGTGATCGTAACGATGAGTCCGCCGGCGCACAGCCCCACAGTGAGCGCCGCGATCCACCGCAATCTCGAGCGGACCGTCACCACCCCCGTGGCGAAGGGAAGCAGTGCGGCAAGATAGAAACCGAGGATGAGCGGATCGGTTATGAATGAACCCGCTCGGTAGCCTCCCGACGGAAGAACGAACGGCTCCCCACTCGGCGGCGGGACGGCTCCATACCAGCGATGGAAGGCTAAGCGCGGCCCGAACCACTCGATCAGCGCGGCCCCTCCCATCACAAGCGCAGCGGTCAGCGCCGCGGCGATCAAGAAACTCAATTGGTCCTTGTTAGGCCGCAGCCATCTGATGGTCAGGAACAAGAGGGGGCCTTCGATGTAGAGGCCGAGCGCCGGCAAGACGGTCGTACGAGCCGGAGACGCCACGGCGAACAAAATGAAGGCGAGAACGTAGAAGAGAACGAAATTGTCGCCGGTGCTTCCGAGCGGAACACGACGGTCCCTCGCGATGCGCTCGAGCAATGCGCGCGCGAAAAGCGCCACGATGACGGCATCCTTCCAATACCCGAGAGGCCCGGCATTGAGTCCGGCGTGGCTCTTGAGCGCTGTGAAGATCGCGACGTTGAAAGGCTGGATGAAGAAGAGGAAGCCGAGAGCCAGGATCGGATACCGGAAGATCGCAACCACCGCGGCGGCGGCGAGCAGGACTCCGAGCAGTGCGAGAGGATGGCCGGCTGCCAGAACGATGACACCACTTAAAAGCACGAGGCCGGCGGCGGTCGCCAGAGACTTGATCGCCCACGGCCGTTCCGTGATCGTGCTGCTCAACCGGAAGTCTCCCACCTCGTTCTCGCAGATCTGATGTTGCACCCGGTCATCGTCACGACTTCGTCTTACTGTCCGCGGTCATGGTAAGCCCCCGCTCGACCTGTTTCGCCGATGCCCTCGGCCACCAGCATCGCGGTCGCTTTCGGGGAGCATCTTTTCGACCACCACTCCAGAGCTGCTTGCTGCCTGTTCCGTAGTTGTTCCGGGTCGGCGAGCAGTCGGAAAGCGGCAGCCGGCAAGAGAGACCACGATCCTAGTTGTACAGCCGGACAACCTTCGTAATAGCGACGCTGCGGCAGCGGCTCGGTTATCGGCACGCAGCCCGATGCGGCCGCCTCGAACAGTCGGTATGTTTCGCGGAATCCTCCTCGAGGGCACGGAGCAAGCCTCGTCTGCAGCATCAGCTCTTCATAGCCTTCCACGAGCTTTGCATCGTGAAAGGAGTCGAAAAGTCGGATCTCAACCCGGACGTCCGGTCGTTCACGCGCTATCTCTTCGAGAGCGGCGATGAGCTTCCGCCGCGAGCGGGTTTTCTGGGGCAAGACCCACCTGCGGCGCCCTTCATTGATCATGTTTCCGGCGAAAGACAGGTCGTAACGGCGCGCATCCAAAGGGGCAGCGCGTCCGGTCGGGAACGACCAAGGGGCCAGCGGGATCTCGATGAAGTGGGGTCGCCTCCGATGACGGATCGTGCGAACCATCGAAGCGACGGCGCTGGGGAGACGAAGCAGCTGCGCGCGCAGCTCCTGCAGCGCGGCGGCCGGGACGTGGCCCCAGCTTCGGATCGGGCCCAACGCAACGAACGGCCGCCGTGTCCATCCGCCGGTCTTCGCGACGAGGTTTACGTCGTGCGAGTAGTTCGGTTTCCTTCCCAGTTCGTCGCCGAGGCAGAAGACGATCACATCGTCCCCCGTGTACGGCAGCACGGGCTCCACTCCCCAGAACCAAGCAACGAGCACCCGGAGGTTCGCCGCTCGTTGAAGTCATAGATATGGACGCTCCGAAAACCTCCCGATGTAGTGTCGACCATCCCTCTAGCCCCCGATCGCCCGGCGGTAGGCGTCGACCGTGCGTGTAGCGTGTTCGCGCCACGTCGGAAGTGAAGGCTGAGGCAGCCGGGGGACCGAACGACCGGCCGCCGAAACGATCGCTTCGATCCATGCGGTCGGATCGTCAGCGGGTATGTGGACCGCGCCACCACGGGCCACCTCGACGAGCGCTTCGTCGTTGCTCGCTATGACAGGTGCTCCGAGCGCAAGTGCCTCTGCAACCGGAAGACCGAACCCTTCCTCGATGGCCGGAGCGAGAACGACCGTCGCGTGCTCGTAGTACCAACGCAACTGCTGGTCCCCAACTCGGTGTGCCCACATCGCGTGCCCCCGCTCTGCGAGCTTTTCGAGCCGGTCGCGCGTCTGGGCGCTTCGCCACCCGTCGGGGCCTACCGCGACAAGTTGCAGCCCATCTGTGGCGGAGGCTACCCGGTCCCAGATGTCGATGAGAAGGGACACGTTCTTCCGAGGCGAAAGGTCGCCGACCACCAATGCGAATCGACCGACCGGCTTATCGATGGGAAGTAGGGGAGACGCCGACGTGAGCTCTACGGATACCCCGTTCTGTGCGACCATCGTCTTGGATCGAAAAGATCCGTCGACCTGCGCAAGTCGCTTCGCGGTCGCCTCGCTGACCGCCAACAACACGCTGGCTGCGCGAAGTGAAGCGCGGAAATAACGGGGTAGGAGGGCCCTCTTAACGAAGGCGTATTGCTGGGGCCACGTGATCGCCAGCACATCATGCACCGTCAGCACGGTTGGAAGTTTGGTTCGGGGCAGCAGATGCTTCGTTCCATGGATGACGTCGACACTGCGCTTCTCCAGGATCAGGCCGAGGCGATAACGCTCCCACAGCGCCCGGTCGATCTGGCTGCGTCCACCGACGGTGATGATGTCGTTGACGTTCGGCACATCGATGCTTTCGAGGGTGCCACGAGCTTCCGGCGCGATGACGACCGTCATCTCGACGGCCTGTTCTTGACCAAGAGCCAGGATGAGCTCGCGGGTGTATCGCCCCATGCCGCCGCCGCCGCCGAGAGCGGAGGCAAGAAGCCCGATCCGCATTCGAGCCGTCACGTTCGCTTCTGCGCGATCCCGCACGCCGTTTCGTACGCGTCCATGACAAGCTTCAGATGTTCGTCCCAGTCCAACAGCCCGTCGTCTGCGTCGGCTGATGTGCCCACCGGCGCGTTCGCGAAACTCAGCAATCTCTCGGATAGTTCCTTCCGGTCACCGGGGCGGAACAGGAACGGCCGGGATGACGGCGCTATGAGCTCCGGTATTCCGCCGATGGAGGCCCCGATGACCGGTATGTTCCGGGCGCGCGCTTCGTTCACGACGAGCGGAGCGGGATCTTTCCACTCCGACGGCACCACGAGCGCGTCGATCCGTTCGTAGAAGTGGCCCCGCGCGGTGTTATCCAGCCAGCCCAGCAGCTCGATCCGGTTCGATGCGCCAACACCCTTATCCCTAATCAGGCGGCCGAGGTACCCGAAGACCACACCGTTACCGGTGCGGCTGTTACGCGACGTTCGTACGACCGGATTGTGTACCACCCGCACCCGGTCTCGTATCCACGCGATACTTCTGTGCTCCACGGCAACCGCCTCCGAAACAGCGAGGACGACGTCCGGCGGGTGCCGATCGATGATCTTGTTCCTTATCGTGCTGATCGCACGGCAACTAAGGCAGCGTGTGTCGCATGCATCTCCGTTCCGCTTCAAGAGGGATGAGCGTTGGCAGAGCAGCCAGTAGTCGTGGATCGTGTGAACGTGTCCAATGCCCGTGCGGTCGCGTATCGCAAGAGCAGCGCTCGAGAGGCCGGACACGGCGTGTGTGTGCACCACGTCTGGCCGGAATGCGTCGATCGCCTCATGGATGGCCCGAGGTGCCGCCGGCCGGTAGACGTCGAGCAGGTGGAAAGCTGATCGAGAAGCAGCTCCTTTGGATGCGTACGCTTCGAGCCTGTACGGCCATGGAGATACCGTAGAGACGACGTCGGCTCCGCCGACGCCGAACGTGAGAACGCCTACCTCGCCGCCGCGCGCGCGCAATTGCTCGGCCAAAGCCGAAGCATAGGATTCCGCACCTCCGAGGACGACCGGAGGCCAAAGGCTCGAGATCATCAGGATGCGTCGGACGGTCATCGGATCGTTGGACGAGGTGTGACACACACAGGTCAACGTAGCACGATGGCGTGGCGTCATCCGGTGCATCGTTCGAGCAGCCTCGGATGCTGCCCTCAATTATCATCATCGGCATGCGCCTCGCCGTGTACTGCCCATGGGTTCACTTGATCGGAGGCATCGAGCGAACGCTGCTCGAACTGCGTGTCATCGAATTCAAGCCCCCCGTGTCCGTCGAACGGTCTATGACTCCGCTGGTCGGTGCCGCCTGGAGGATCGCTCGCACCGAGCTAAGCGAGCGAGATGCTGACGCCCTATTGGTTTCGTCGAATGATCTCGGGGATCTGATCATGGCGCGGACCCGCCTACCCGCGGCGTGTTACTGCTGGACCCCTCTGAAGATCCTTCACGACCCGGCCTTGCGAGAGGGGCTGCGGCGCCGTGACAAGCGCAAGTCGCAGGCTCTGAGCGTGTTGGGCCCTGCGCTCGATGCCGTGGATCGCCGGATGTGGCGGCGCTATGACCACGCGTTCGTTTGCAGCGGGGAGGTTCTTCGCCGCGTCCAGAACGCGCGCCTTGTACCAAGTGGTCCGGCAGAGGTGCTTCATCCGGGCGTCGATCTGGAGTGGTTCTTCGACGATGGACGATCCAGGGAAGACTTCCTCCTCGTCGCAGGGAGGATCAAGTGGTGGAAGAACGTCGACCTTGCGATCGCAGGATTCGCCGAGGCGGTCCGGCGGGGAGGCCGCCTATCTCTGGTGATAGCGGGCGTGGTCGATCCATATGACGAGAACTATCTTGAGTCGCTCCGTGCGCAGGCAGAGGGTTTGCCGGTGCGATTCGAAACGGAACCTTCTCAGGAGCGTTTGCGCGAGCTCTTGCGCGGGTGCCGTGCATTGGTCTTTCCCACCCTCAACGAGGATTTCGGCATGGTTCCGCTCGAAGCGATGGCCTGCGGCGCGCCCGTCATCGCGGTGGACGCGGGGGGCCCCCGTGAGTCGGTCGTGGACGGTGAGACGGGTTGGCTTGTTCCACCGACTGCACACGCCTTTGCGGACGCGATGCTCGAGGCAACTTCCACATCGCGCGCCGAAGAGATGCGCACGGCGGCTCGGGTGAGAGCCGCCCAGTTCTCGTGGGATCGCTTCGTTAGACGGGTCGATGACGTGATGGATGAGATCCTGGACCGGCGAAGGGTCGCACAAGCGAATCCTTAATCCCTCGTCACCAGCTCATGCACAGCTGCGGTTTCTCGAGCGGCCCGTTCCCACGTGAACATCGCCGCGTGCCGGCGTCCACGTTCGGCGAGGGAATCGGCGAACGCGTGGTCTTGTTGGAGTCGGATCATTGCCGTCGACCATGCCTCGGCATCGATCCCATCCAGCAGCAGCGCCCCGTTTCCCAGCACTTCGGGCAAGGATCCGGCTCGCGACGCGATGGCCGGGGTTCCCAGGGCCATCGCTTCGAGGGGTGTGAAGCCGAACCCTTCGAATCCAGACGGATGAACAAGTGCGCGCGCGCCGGCGATCAATGCGATTAGATCGTTATCGGAGACGTGGCCGATCAGGGTCACGTCGGCGCCGACACCCCGCTGTTCGATCTCCGCGTCGACCTCCTCTGCGCCGAAGCCTCGAGGGCCCACGACGAGGAGGCGGATGGTGTGCGGCTTGAGCGCAGCCGCTCGTACGAGGGTCGTGACGTTCTTGCGAAGCTCGACCTTGCCGACGCAGACGAAGTATCCGCCTCTTTCCACTCCGAAGCGCGAGCAGACCTCGGCCAGCGTGCTTTCCGGGAGCGTGACTCGGAATCGGTCCGAGATGCCGTGGTGTACGACGGTGATGCGCGCGCGCTCGATCCCGAGCCGGTCTTCCGCCGCGTCGGCGACGGCGCCCGACACGGCGACGATCATCGCTGCGCGTTTCGCGGCATCCTTGAGTGCCGCGATCCCGAGCCTGCTCTCGCGACGCCGAAACGCTCCGGCGTCTTCGAGATGCTGCAGGTCGTGAAGCGTGTACACGATCGGCTTACGCGAGGGAACGGGGAAGGTGGGGGAGAGCACGTGTACCAGATCGGCGTCGGGGGAGAAGCGTTCGATCTTCGGGTACCGCGCGAGGTACCAGGCCAGGTGCAGGGCACGTCTGGGTCCGGGGAGGCGACGGATGGGTATGTCGCGCGGCAACCAGATCGGCTCCGCAGTTTCGGAGCTTGCGAGCAACCGATACCGATCGGGATGCACTGCGAACAGCGCGCGCGTTATCTCCGTGACGTACCGATGTATCCCGGTGGGTCCGCCGGGGGCAAGCTGTGATGCGTAGAGGGCGATTCTCGTCATCGCTGCTGGTGACGATCCAGATCGTCGAGCCGATCCGTCGGCGACCGGCGCTCTTCGGGACGGCCGTGCTGAAACCGCTCTGCAGCGGCGCGGTGCCATGCCTCGAGGGTCCCGGCCAAAGCATCGATGTCCAACTCTTCCGCGGTCATCAGACCTCCTTCGACAACGCGGTTGCGAAGTTCAACATCGGAAGCGAGCCGACGGACGGCTTTCGCCAGAGCCGTCGCGTCGCCGGGGGGAGAGAGGAGACAGTTAGCTCCGTCGCGGAGGTATTCCCCGGATCCACCCGTTCCCGTTGCGACGACGGGTATGCCGCAGGCCATCGCTTCTAGGGGAACAAGTCCGAACGGCTCGGACCAAAGGACGGGGAATACGACGACATCTGCCTCCATATAGGCCTTGTGGAGGTCGGTTCTGGCGGAGTGGTCGCTGAAACGGACACGTCCTTCGACTCCCAAGCGCGCGGCCTGTTCCCTCAAGGTCGAGAGGTAGTCGGAATCGCCGCGACCTCGTATCTCCAAGATTGCCTCATCGGGAAGAAAAGAGAGGGCATCCAGCGCGACGTGGATGCCTTTTCGCTGATCGAGACGCCCCGCGTAAAGGAGACGCCATCGCCACGCGCGGCGTGGACGACCTCCAGCGAGAGGGGGGAAGAACCTCCGATCGATACCTGAGTACACGACCGAGCCGTTGCGCGCTGCTTCCGGTGTGGTCTTCGCGGCGGCTTGCCGCACGACGTCGCTCACGAAGAGGAATGCGCCGCTCCTTCCCAGCTCCGGAACGGACGTTGGTACTCCGGTGAGACGGCGTACCGCGCGCGCGATCGTCCCGCGACCGGTGAAGAGCCGAGACCAAGCGTCGAGCTTGGGACCATAGAGGAGCCAGTCGTCGCAAACCATATAGACGAGGGGTATCTGCTTCTCGATGATCGTCGTGAGAAGGCCGAACGACATCGCTCCCATGTTCCAAACGGATACGACCTCGGGCCGTTCGGCCGAGATCGCATTCTCAAGGGCCAGCTGGTTGGCCCTTTCGATCTTCAGTCTCTCCGGAAGCGACGGACTGAGCAGCCGATGGTCGTCCCAGTAGAAAGCAAGATCCCGTCGGACGCCGCCAGTGCGCTCGTCGCGGCGATCGGCCACGCCGGGCAGGCGCAACGTGGTCGTGAGGACAGTGACTCTATGTCCGTGGGCCCTAAGCCGTTCAACAGTGTCGTAGCAAGAGAGCTCATAACCGCCGTAGTGATGTGGCGGGTACATGTTGGTCAGCACCAGGATCCGCATCAGGATTGGTTGGTCGTGATTAACATGAGCGGGACCTGGTAGATAGACGCGAAGGTTTTCTCAGGATCTTTCCAGGGCCGGGCGGGATTCACCCGGCGGTCTC
>VAYV01000004.1:0-4294 GCA_005883175.1 Actinomycetota bacterium | reverse complement strand
GCGCGTGAGCGGTGTGGGCACGCTGGCATGTGTGCTCCTCCAGACGTTACCCTTCGTTGGAGTCGTTTTGAACCCTCTGGACAGATCGGGGCGATGATCTTTCGAGGCCTGCGTCCGAGCTTGGGCGGCTGATCCATTGACGCCCTCCGGCCTCTTCCACGGCTTCGTTTCTCGGGCGCGCTCTCGGTTCCACGTCAGATCTTCGCTTCGGAACGTCTGGCGGCAGTTTCGATACAAGCGCCTCCTTCATCGCATGGCGGGGCCTCGGCTGATCCGAGCTTTTGCCGACGCCTACCCACACGCGTTCTTCGTGGAGGTCGGCTCCAACGACGGTGAGAAGTACGACCACCTCAGCTCGATGATCCATGCAGGTGGCTGGGGTGGCATCATGGTTGAACCTGTTCCCTATGTGTTCGAGCGTTTGCGTCAGAATTATGGAAACACACCGGGCGTCATACTCGAGAATGTCGCCATCGCCGACCGCGACTCCCGATTGCCCTTCTATCATCTCGCTCAACTAGATGAGCAGGAGGAGGGGGCGGTTCCGGATTGGTACGACGGGATCGGGTCGTTCGTCCTCGAAACGATCATGGATCACCGGGATAAGATCCCCGACCTCGAGCGAAGGGTTGTCCGCACAGAAGTCCCCTGTGTGACGTTTCAGACTCTGTGCGCGAAGAACGGCGTCAAGCGGGTCGACCTCATCCTTATCGACACTGAGGGGTTCGACTGGGAAGTCATAAAGAACATCGACTTTGCTCTTCACCGCCCCCGGCTTCTTGTCTATGAGCATTTTCACCTCTCGTCCGAGGTTCGGGGTGAGTGCCGTCGCTACGTTGAGAGTCTCGGGTACGAGACGATGGAAGAAGGGTTCGACACTTTTTGCCTAGACGTGCGGATCGTCGATGATCTGACGAGGTTTTGGCGGCGCCTCCGCCCGGCGGTGGCCGGGCAGTCGGCCGAGACGGAGAACACGGCGGCCCAAGAAAGCGCCTGACGCCACCAAGTGCCGCGTCGTTGCGCATCTTTGGGGCGCGCTACTTATTCCAAATACTCAAATCCTTATCAAGCCACGCGCCGAGCTTCGCATTGTCCTCGGCGAAATACTCCACGAGATCATGCCGGAGATCGGGCTCAATGGGGGGAGGGGAGAGACCCTCACGAGTAAAGAGGCGCAGTATCGGGAGCCAGATTTTCAACGGGATCTTTCCACCAAGAGCAGGCCGTATCAGGAGACGAAGCAGAGGAGTTGCACGTGACTCGCGATACGTATTCGTAATCTGCCCGACGTTCGAGGGGATGATCGTTGGGTCGACGTCGATGTGAAGGCAAAGCGTTCGAAATGTTTCGAGAGGATTCGCAGCGAGATCATCGAACAAGAGAACCTTGAGCTGCTCCCGACGAAAATGCTGTGTCAGATTGACGAGTTGGGAAAGGTAGCGGCTGAACGCGAGATAGAACGGCCAGCGTCTACCGTCCGTCGCCTGGCGTTCATCCTCGAAGGCTTGTCGAAAGCTGCGTCTCTCCATGGCGTAATACCGAGCGTGAAGGAAGTGCGAATATGCTCGGTCGACGGGGTTTCGAAGGATGGCTACCAAACGAGCCTTCGGGACAACAGATGCCATGCGAGGCGCGGCCTCGACCGGGAAGAGATAGGAGGGTGATGCCTCTCCGATGGCCTTCTTTCCTGCCCCGGACTTGAAGTGGGATGTGTACCAATCCAGCCCACGAGAGAAATTTGCTTCATCGCTGAAGAAGTTGATTTCCTTCCCAGCTGGCACATAGACGTCGGGATGTTCCCGTAGGTAATGCCAGAGCGAGCTGGTTCCAGACTTGGCCGCACCGACGATCAGGAACGTAGGAAGGATCGGGTCCATACCGCTAGCTCGAAGACCGCTGATTGGCCGGCGGGTCTCCCAGCCGGAGATCCTCCGGAACTGAACGATGACAATGGCGGCGTAACGAGAAAGCGGTCGCGGCCCGGAATGATTCTGCGACACAGCGTTGCTCGATGCGATTGCCCCAGACACCGGATCCGCGGGATAGCCGTAATGGCTCCTGAGCCGAACAAAAGCCTTCGAAACGCATCACGGACGCATGATCCTTAGCGCTGTTGCGCGCGACCCTAGCCCCCACTCCCGTTTCCTCTGCGATGAAGTTCGTTGACGGACCCGGCGATCGGCACTTCCAGTGACGAGATACCCGATGGCATCCATAAACGTGGTGTAGAAGTACCGAACAGTAGATCCATGCCCTGATTCTAGCCGGATTTGCCCCCGTTCACGGCTTCGATCTCAGGTCCGCCATTTCTCGGCTGGTGGCGTTCATCGGAACAGGCAAACAAAGGCCAGACATGACGCACTACTGCGAACGAAGGTCAGAATGAGATTCCGGGTCGTAGGCGTGAGATGAGACGCGGAGGCTACGATGATGCGAAACTGTTTCGACCAAGTTGGTAAGCTAATTGGACTCTAGGGATTTACGGATGTGCGGACCTTTCTACCCGTGCTCATGCCCGGGGCATATGTTCCCATGAAACCTTCTACCCCGCTGCGCGCCAAGCTTGAGGCGCTCAACGGCGCGGTGGCAGCGCGGCTCCACAGACGCCTCGTTGCGTGGAGCTCGCGAAAGGCCGGCTCGCTTCCGGAGGGCTACCCGTGATGAGCACTTCCATCCAGCTCGCGTGCGCGTCGGACCGCAATTACATGCCGCACTGTGCGGCGATGCTGCATTCTGCGCTGAGTCACGGTGCCGGTCATGGCTTCCGGATCCACTACCTCCACGGGTCCGACGTCCCCGCCAGATCAAGGGAGCTCGTGGCCGGGATGATCGAGCGCCAGGGCGGCACCATCTCGTTCATTGAGATTCCCGACGAGCGGATCGACGGGCTACCGATCACGCAGCACTTCAGTCGAGCGATGTGGTACAGGATCCATCTGCCCGAACTCCTGCCGAACGTGGAGCGGGTCCTGTACCTGGACGCCGACCTCATCGCTCTTGACTCGCTCGAGCCTCTATGGGAAACCGATCTGAAGGGCAACTACGTTGCGGCTGTTACGAACGTATTTGGACCTTGGGACGTGGACTATCCTGCCAAGCTCGGTTTGCCTTCCCCTGAGAGCTATTTCAACACGGGCGTCCTCCTCATGGACCTTGATGAGATGAGAGCGGACACCTGCACCGCCGCTTTGCGAGAGTGCGCGCTGGAACACGGCGAGGCTTTTTGGTTCCCCGATCAGGACGCGATGAACGTAGTGCTTGCAGGCAGGCGCTTGCCTCTACACCCCCGATGGAACTCCATGAGCGCTCTCTTCACCTTTTCCGCAAGCGTGGGAATCTTCGGATCGGATGCCACCGATGAAGCCCGACGGCGGCCGGCCATCCGCCATTTCGAGGGTGGCGGGGCCAACAAGCCGTGGCATTATTTGTGTGATCAGGAGATGCGAGAGGTGTATTTCGAACATCGTCGTGAAACGCCTTGGCCGAACGTCAGGCTCGAGGGCCTCACACCTGCCAACGTCCTAAGGCGTTTGACTCGCCGCACCCGGCATCGCTTGCCCAGATCGGTCGGTGATCGCTCATCTTGATCGTTGCCTGGGGGCATAGTCCCCACCCGCTATTCAAGGCAAGAACATGATCCGAAGCGTGGTCCGTCGGTTCCGACGACGGCGAGAAACATTGGAGCCTTCTGCGAGCCCGCCCGAGATGGCTACGCTTAGCGCGCGCGAAAGAGAGATCGTCGACAAGGCGCTGCCGTTCTCAATGACGAGCGTTGAGCGGGTTGTTGCATTGATCGACTCAGTTCGTTATTGCGTCAAGCGCGACGTGCCCGGTGCTTTTGCCGAATGCGGCGTCTGGCGAGGCGGCTCGATCATGGCCATGATCTACACGCTGCTGGATCTTGGACGCGACGATCGTGACATCTACCTCTACGACACGTTCGAAGGGATGACCCGGCCGACGGAAGTCGACACATCACGAGTCGACCGGACCGCGCTGGACTGGTGGAAAGACGTTGAGGGTACTGAACACCGGGCCTTCCCGCATTTCTTTGATCCGGACATCTTCAACGAAGACATCGTGCGGCGCGACGTCATGGCGACCGGATATCCGGCGGAACGTCTGCATTTCGTCCGTGGGCGCGTGGAGGACACCCTGCCGGAGCAGGCGCCCAGTCGTATCGCCCTCCTACGACTCGACACTGATTGGTACGAGTCCACGCGTCACGAGCTAATCCACCTTTACCCGCGTCTATCGCAGGGCGGCGTCCTGATCGTGGATGACTACGGCCACA
>VAYV01000003.1 GCA_005883175.1 Actinomycetota bacterium | reverse complement strand
GCCTTGGGTGCGGCCATCGACCTGGCGGGCGTAGCTGTAGCGATGGGCCGCACGGGGGCGCTGAAGTAGCTTGTTCGGGGTGGGCGATGCCTTGTAGCCAGCGTGTCCCTGCTGCGGTGCATGGGCTCCTACCTGGCGGCGTGGAATAAGGGCCGGAAACGGGCGTCTGACGCTACGGAGGTCTTATGGCCAAGAGGGTCGTGTCGGTCGTGACCGGAGTGGCGATCTTGCTGATCGCCGCGCAGGTTCCAGCTGCCGCCAAAGGCACCATGACCTACGTTGCGTCCGGTGGTGATCTCGATAATCCGGTGTCGTTCGACAGCACTTTGTTCGACGCCGTCTGGAGCCGAGACCAGGGACCCTACTGGCGCGAAGAATCGAGCGTCCCGGCCCTCCCCTCCGGCATTCGATACCGCATCGACATCTATTTCGATGAGGTGCAACCGCGGCAGCTCGTCGAACAGTGGATCTACGTCCCCGCCGCTTCCGGCGCAATCGAAGTGAAGCCGAATGCCTATGCGAGGACCTCCGCCGGCGCGATAATCAGGTGGCGGGCTTTCTCTCCAGATTTCAACGCGATATTCCTGCGCGCCGTACGCAACGGCTCTCCATTCCCCTTGGGTGGATTCGCGGTCGCGGTCGGCATGCTGCTCCTGGTCTCCGGTGCGGCCCTCGGTCTACGCGAGACGCGGGGCTGGCGCGTTCCGATCCCCGAACAGATCTAGAAAACTGTTCCCCTCGACCGCGAGCGACCCGCGATCACATCTGTCTCTGCGCGCGCCCCGATGGATGGCGGAGCTTCGACGCAAGCAGGTCGGCTTCGTCGCCCGGGACGCCGACGAGACGGAGCACGCGGTGAAGGTGCTCGCCGGACACGCGCCGTCCCTTGAGGCGAGCCTCGACGCGACGCCCCGGCGCGCGCGCGAGACTCACATAGCCCCTCGTCGTTCTTAGCTCCACTGATCTTCCCCGACGTCAAGAGAAGGCGCGCGCGTCCGGTACGCAACGGCACACGTCGGAGAAATATAACCGTCCACGACGCGCGCAGATAGCGCCATCGGTCCGCGCCGGATGGATGACTCAACTTCGAAGTGACGAACTCTGCTTCGCGCCGAGGGAGTCCGACGAGATGGAGCACGCGACATAGATCTTCGTCGGCTGCGCGCCGCCCACGCAGCCGAGCCTCGATGCGCCGCCCCGGCGCGCGCGAGAGGCTCGCGTACCCCATCGTCGTCCTTACCTCCATCGATCATCCCCGACATCAAGAGAAGGAGCCATTCCGCGCGCAACAGCACACGTCGGAGAAATTCGGCATCGAATCATTGGGGGAGCGTCCTACCCCTCTTGTCATGAGTCGTTCAATGGATCACATGTGCGTTAACTCATGGGGGAAGTTACAAGCTGCGAGAGTTCCGACGTTCATTACGAATGACACGTTCGAATTGAAACGTCAAGAGGGCAAAGCGCTTCATTCGAAGTTTGTTGCGCGCGCGAACACACCGAGCGTTCATCATCATCGTGACACACACGTCTAGTCACGACTGATGCGTGAATGCGCATCGTCTACTCCACAGAAAAATGTTCGGGCATTGACCCTTCGCGCGTGCAGGTCGAGAGTAATGAGCGACCGATCAAGGGGGTGGGCTCGATGGCCAAGAAGGATCTCGAGCGGCTTGACGATCAGGGTCTTGCTGCATGGGACAGCCACGACGCGGACGCATTCCTTGCGTTGTTCGCGAAGGACTTCGTCTGGCACGACTGGACGACGCCGGATCCGATCAAGACGAAGAAGGACGCGCGCGCGTACTTCAACTCGTGGGTCACCGCGTTTCCCGACATGCGCACGAAGTTGATCTCGCGTGTCGTGGGCAACGACTCGATCGCCACTGAGATCGAGTTCTACGGCACGAACACGGGGCCTATGAGCATGGGCGGCGTGGAGATTCCGCCGACGAACAAGAGTGTCGTCGGACGCGGCTCCTACATCGCGCGCGTTAAGGACGGAAAGGTCGTCGAGTTTCGCAGCCACCCGGACGCGGCCGGGATGATGATGCAGCTCGGTCTCGTTCCGCCGCTGTAGAGAATCGAGGCGGCGAGTCGCCGCCCTCGTGTACCAAGGCGGTGATGAATCGCTTCCGCCTAAGAGATCCAGACCGCCGTTCCATAGGCGAGGATCTCGGACATGTTCTGACCGATCTCGGTTGAATCGAACCGAACGCCGGCGATCGCATTGGCGCCCATCGCCTGCGCGTGCTGAACGAGCCTATCGAGCGCATGGCGACGGGCCTGCTCGAGGACTTCTGTGTACTCATCGACTTCACCGGATCGGAGCGCGCGGATGCTTCCCGTTATCCCCCTCGTGAATCCGATGCTGCGCACGACGAGTCCCCATGCAAGGCCGATATGCCGCTCGACCTTCTTTCCTGGGAAATCGAACGTCGTCGAGCAGGGCAGCGGCAAAAGTTCGCTCGTTAGCTCGGCCATGTCTCCTCCTTGCCCGATGCGGTTAACATCCCTGGGCCTCGACGTCATGCTATGCGCCTGCAAGGTTCCATACGCCGTGAGGACCTCGTGTACCGTCTAAGCCTCATGCCCAGCCGGGATGTGTATCGAGCATGAGCGCCCGCGTGGCCTTCGGCTTGCTCGTTTCGTTGGCGTCGGCGTGCGTGATCAACCTCGGGTTCTTCGTTCAACATCGCGCAGCGGCCGGGTTGCCCGAGCTGAAGCTGCGTCATCCGATCGCCACGCTGATCCCGCTGCTGAAAGACCGCGCGTGGGTTATCGGCAATCTCGCGGGCGTCCTCGGCTGGCTCCTCTACCTGCTCGCGTTGTGGCTCGCGCCGCTATCCCTCGTTCAGGCTGCTTCGGCGGGCGGCGTCGGCGTTCTCGCCTTCGCGGTGTGGAAAGGCGGGGGCGTCGCGCTCTTGCGTCGCGAGCTGGCCGGGGTTGGCGCCGCGATGGCGGGGCTCATCTTGCTTGGGATCTCGCTTGCGGCGGGGAACGATGAAGGTGCGAAGACCGACCTCGGTCCACTCCTCATATGGCTGGGTGGCTCGGTCGTCGCGGCCGGGATAGCGGTTGGACCGTTGGCGCGCGCGGTCGCCCCGGGCGCCGGGCTCGGGATCGCAGCCGGGATCCTGTATGCGCAGGTGACATCTCGAACAAGGCTGCATACGGCGGTCGGTATTGGCTGTGGCCGGTACTGAGCGCGTTCCACCTGGTTGCGCTCATCGGGCTGCAACTCGGTTTCCAACGAGGCGGCGCCCTTGCGACGGCCGGCAGTGCGAACCTGCTATTGAACGCATTTGCCGATCGTGGCGGGGGTGGCCCTCTTCCATGAAGGAATCCCGTCCGGGGCTCTCGGCGGCGCGCGCATCGCGGCTTTCACATTGGTCATCATCGGAGCTGTGCTGCTCGCACGGAGCGAACCCTCTGCCACGCCGGGTATTCCGCAAGCCGAAGCCGGCGTTTGAGTCTTGCCACCACCGACCCCCGTGATCGGAGCCTGACTCGCTTGCGCCGATTTGAGACAATCTGCGAGAAGGCGGAGGGTCCCGACGACTGCATCCGACCGTGAACGCGCTCCCATCCATACCTTGCGATATCTGTTGCTTGGGTTCGCGCTGCTGATCGCGGCCATCGGGGGGACGGTACTCGCCTTTCAGACCGGCACCCGGCGGTCCGTCCCTCGTCCGTCTCTGCCGACCTACGGGCCCGTCGCGATCACGCAGGTTGCCAAGCCGGGCTACCTCCAGCCCTTCGCCGATCCCGTGTTCGACTCAACCGTCGAGCGGATCGTGGGAGATCCCGGCAGGCCGATCATCTATCCCAACAGGTCAAAAGGCATTTGGGGCGCACACGCGCGTCATCACTATGTAGATGACCAGCCCTGGAACGCGGACGAATCTCTTCTGTGGCTGGAGAACGTTTCGGGTGGATCTCCTGCGCGTGTAGTCCTTGACGGCAAGACGTATAGGCCTAAGTTCAAACCATGCTCCAACTATTTCTATTACGACGACCGCTGGCACCCCATCTTTCCGCATGTGCGAATCGCGTGGGGAGGGAAAACCTTGCAGTGGTTCGACGTCGTGCGATGCAAGCAGCTGCGGCGCTGGACGATGCCGTTCCGCCTTTCCATGGATTCGCAGAGCGGCCCCTCGCGAGATGGATCGATGTGGGCTCTGGGCGATTCCACGCGGGTGTTCGCCGTCCGCATGGACCCTTTACCGGGCCTCACCGGCCCGGCGTTCGACTTCTTCCACAACTGCGGGCTTCCCAACTGTACGGCGAGCCACGTTTCGATATCGCCGTCGGGCCACTACGTCCTTATCCATTACGGGGGGGACCACACTCGGATCTTGGACGTGAACCCCAACACACTCGCATTGACGCCACACGTCTATCCGCCTAGGACGCCGGAATGTTTAGGGCACGACCCTGCGAGAGGTTATGTCTTCGACGTCGGCCATGCCGATCTGACCGTCGATGCTCAAGGAAACGACATCATCGTGGCTCAGAACCGGGATTGGTGCCCACAACGTCTCGGCACGGTCACGCTGGGCCAGATCTACAGCGTGCGCTTCTCCGACGGGGCGGTTACATCGTTGCTCGCGCCCGGAACCGCACAGAGCTATCACCTCTCGTGCCGAAATTATTCGCGTCCTGGGTGGTGCTACGCGAGCTTCTGGCCCGCTCCAGGGAAGCCGTTCGGCGACGAGATAGTCGCGCTGACGGTCGACGGATCGATGCGGGTTGAGCGACTGACGCACACACACACCGACACCACCAACTGTTATCCCTGCGAGGCGGACCCAGTGCCTTCGCCGGACGGTCGCCGAGTCATCTTCTCTCTCCGAGTCCGTCTTAGGGGGCCGACGGCGCACTCGATTCAGGCTGAGTTGCAAGTTGAGGTTGAGACCTGGCTCATAATCGCAGGTCAGGCGTGCATTTAGAGTGCGCGAACCCGCTTCTGAGCTCCCATGCCGAAAGTAGGCCGGCGGTGAGGTGAGGGTTCGCTTCTCCTACTCCCGGACGTCCATCTGGGCCCAAATCCTCGCCGGATAGTCATGAACGACCTTGAGGCGGTCCGTTGGTTCGGTAGGTCAACGCTCGCAGACGGAGGCGGTCCCTTCCAGATAGTCGAGCGGATGCTACGGGTTAACCGAAGCCAGCCGTTCAACGTCAGCCGGTGGAGGTGCGGCGATTGACTCCCTCACATGCGGGGGTAAATCGACCCTTCGTATGCGAGGGTAAATCGACCCCGCGTCGCGCGCGCCCAGCCCGCTCGGCCCTGCCCTAGCGATGCAGATGTCGCTGATACCGGACCGGGCGAAGTATCTGTTGCCCTGGTCGATCGCTAAACAGACGAGCAACCAACCGCGCCGCAACTTCCGCGCAGTCCGACGATTGCTACGGCATGCCGATCACACACTCTTCACTTGCGTGTGTAGCCACTCGCACGGAGCACGTTCGAAGCTTGCTTCGAACGATCCTTGAGCGCCAGCACAGAGCAAGCCGTTGTGCTCGATCTGTTACGTGGCTCGTCAGCCGCGATTGTTGTAGCGCCGACATCGACCGGGCGGTAGTGGGTGACCCACTACCGACCGGGCTATGTGCTTGACGGTGCGTGGGTTCAAGCCGCGATCCAAGCTGAGCGACGTGGGTCCGTGCATCATCGGTTTGAAGCCATCACCGTCGCCGACCCCGGCCTGAAAGAGATCTGCTTGAAGGAAGAGTCCGGCGCGAGTCGCGACTCATGGTGGTTGAAGATCCTCGCCGTCGACGAACTGTCTGAAAGCGAGGAGGACCCCAGCCGCCCTCCTCTTCCGACTCTGCGTGGAACTACGCTCGTCGCGCTGACGCTGAACGTGCAAGGCGATGGACGTTGCACGGTCGTCTCACGGGTGCGGCGCGCCCATAGCCCTGACCAGGGGATTTAGTAACAGTACCTAGCTTATCCACACCCTTTGTGGGCAAAGGCTTGACGATTCTGTGCGTTCTGTGTTGGTATTGGTCACCTTGAGCGGTTCCGGCCGTTCGGATGGGGCTTGAGCCCGACCTTTGGGGGGGGACGGATGAACCACAGAGACCGCGTCTCTGTACGGGCCTTGATCGTTGTCGCCGGGATGATGCTCGTCCCGATCGTCGTGAATGCGTCGCCCGCAGCGGCCGCTACGATACCGCCCGCCTTCGAGTCGGCGACTCACGCCGACACGTTGCTGAACGAATTGTCGAGTCTGACTATCTCCGTTCCAGCAACGACACAGAATGGAGACGTCCTCGTTCTCTTCATTGAGTCCGCCAACGTTGAGGATCCGAGCGGCCTCTCTGGGTGGACGAAGGTTGACTCCGGCGATGCCGGATCCTCTTTACGCGGCTCTAGCTACTACCACGTCGCGTCGTCCGAGCCTGCTAGCTACACGCTCACCTATCCGGACATCCAACACATCTCGGCTTTCATGCTGGATTACCGAGGCGTGGATACGAGTGATCCGATCTCTGCGCACGGCGTCGTTTCCAACGATATCGATTCCTTGACGATCTCGTCGCCCACGTTGAGTGGCGTTGGTTCGAGCGACGCCGTCTTGATCGGCTTCCACGCGCGCGGCGTGCCCGTCGGGATCTTCACCCTCATCCCTCCGTCGGGTTGGACCGAGCGTGCCCAACAGACCACCAACAGTCCCAACAACCCCGACATCGGTGCGAGCATCGTCGAGAAGGTGGGAGGCACAGACTCTCCATCCGAGACGGCTTCCATCTTGATCACTTCGGTAACCACGTCCCTCGCGCTGCGCGGGGTCTCGGTCAACCCGACAGGGGGTCTCACCGTCAAGAAGGTCGCCCCCGCCGGCTCGACGGTCGCCTTCGACTTCACGGTGACCTGCTCAGGGGATCCCAACAGCCCCTACACCTTCCACATCACGGGATCGGGGAGCCACCCGATCAGCGGCATCCCGGCCGGGACGAGCTGCACCGTGGCAGAGGCATCTCCAGGGACCAACTACAACGCGGCGACCTACAGCCCTAGTGCAAGCGTGGTCGTGCCGGCCAACGACACCGCGACGGTCACCGTCACGAACACCCTGAAGACCGGCGACCTTCAGATCACAAAGGTCGCGCCCGCAGGATCCACACAGACCTACGACTTCAACGTCGAGTGCACCAGCCCTGATACCTCGCCCG
>VAYV01000002.1 GCA_005883175.1 Actinomycetota bacterium | reverse complement strand
TTGAAGGAGTACATCGCGCGCGGGACGTACATCTACCCGCCGGAGCCGTCGATGCGCCTCATCACCGACACGTTCGCGTACTGCGCCGAGACGTTGCCGAAGTTCAACACGATCTCGATCAGCGGCTATCACATGGGGGAGAAGGGCGCGACGGCCGTCCAGGAGATCGCGTTCACGCTGGCCGATGCGATCGCGTACGTCGACGCGGCGATCGCCGCCGGCTTGGCGGTAGACCGGTTCGCGCCTCGCCTGTCCTTCTTCTTCGTCGCGCGCACGACGCTGTTCGAGGAAGTGGCGAAGTTCCGTGCCGCGCGCAAGCTGTGGGCCGAGATCATGCGCGACCGGTTCGGCGCGAAGGACGCACGCTCGCAGATGCTGCGGTTCCATACGCAGACGGCCGGCGTCCAGCTGACGGCGCAGCAGCCGCAGAACAACATCGTCCGCGTGGCGATCCAAGCGCTGGCCGCCGTGCTCGGTGGCACGCAGTCGTTGCACGCGAACTCGTTCGACGAGGCCTTGGCGCTGCCGACCGAGCACGCCGCGAAGATCGCGCTCCGGACGCAGCAGATCATCGCCGCCGAGGCCGGCGTCGTTGAAACGGCCGACCCGCTCGGTGGGAGCTGGTTCGTCGAAGAGCTGACGAAGGAGATCGAGCAGCGCGCGCGCGACTACATCGCCAAGGTCGACGAGATGGGCGGTGCGGTCAAAGCGATCGAGTACATGCAAGGCGAGATAGAGCAGGCTGCGTACGAAGAGCTGAAGGCGATCGAGTCGAAGCAACGCCAGGTGATCGGCGTGAACACGCAGATCGAAACGGACGAGCAGTCTGCGGAACTCCTGCGGGTCGACCCGGCGATCCAGACCGAGCAGATGGAGCGCGTGCGCGCCGTGCGCGCGAACCGGGACCAGGTCGCGGCGAAGCAAGCGCTGGAGGACCTCCGCGACGCCGCCAAAGGAACGGACAACCTGCTCCCGCCGATGCGGGAAGCGCTGCGCGCGATGGCGACGGTCGGCGAGGTCTGCGGCGTCATGCGCGACGTGTTCGGCATGTACAAGCCGCGGCGGTAGCGCGTGCGCATCGCGATCATCGGCGGCGGTCCCGGCGGGTATGAGGCGGCGCTGGTCGCGGCCGAGCTCGGCGCAGACGTCACCGTTGTCGATCGATCGGGCCTCGGCGGCGCGTGCGTGCTGTGGGACTGCGTCCCATCGAAGACGCTGTGCTCGACCGTCGAAGTCGTCACGTGGATGGAGCAGGCGCCGTCGCTCGGCCTGACGACCGAGCAGCCCGCTCTGCACATCGACCTCCCAACCGTCTTCCAGCGGATCTTGTGGCTCGCGAACGCGCAGAGCCAAGACGTCGAGAAGAAGGTCGCGCAGGCCGGCGTGAAGATCGTGCGGGGAACGGGGCGGCTCGACGGCCCGCACGAGATCGCCGTCGACAACGGGGAACGGATCGAGGCCGACGCGATCCTCATCGCGACCGGATCCTCGCCGCGCGCGCTCGGCAGCGCGCCGACCGACGGCACGCGCATCTTGAACGCGCGCCAGGTCTACGACCTGGAGTCCGTCCCCGAACGGCTGATCGTGATCGGCTCGGGCGCAACCGGCGCCGAGTTCGCGCACGCGTTTAACCGGCTCGGCAGCGCAGTGACGCTGGTTTGCTCGCGCGACCGTGTCCTGCCCGGTGAAGACGCCGACGCGGCGAGGGTGCTCGAAGAAGTTTTCGAGCGCCGTGACATGACGATCATGAAACAGGCGCGCGCCGCCGCCGTGCGCGTCACATCCGGCGGTGTGGAGGTCGAGCTCGTGGACGGGCGCATCGTCGATGGAACACACGCGCTCGTGACCGTCGGCCAAGTGCCGAACTCAGCGGAGCTCGGTTTGGAGAACGCCGGCGTGAAGATCGGCTCCTGGGGCGAGGTTCCCATCGACGGCGTGAGCCGCACGAACGTTCCGCACATCTACGCAGCCGGCGACGTGACCGGCGGGATGATGCTCGCGAGCGTCGCCGCGATGCAGGGTCGGATCGCGATGTGGCACTCGCTGGGTCAGGCGGTCGCTCCGTTCAACCGAGACGAGGTCGCGGCGACCGTGTTCACCGATCCCGAGATCGCGACGGCCGGTATATCCGAGGCTGTGGCGATCGAGCGCGGCCTTGCCGTCGAGGTCCTCACGCTTCCGTTCGCGACGAACGCGCGTGCGAAGATGGTGGCGCTGGAGGACGGCTTCGTGAAGATCATCGCCGCGTCGCGGACGGGGCGCGTTCTGGGCGGCACGATCGTGGCTCCCCACGCCAGCGACTTGATCCTGCCGTTGTCGGTTGCCGTGCACGCCGGGCTCAGTGTTTCGCAGCTGGCGCAGGCGTTCTCGATCTACCCGTCGCTGGGTGGGAGCATCCAGGAGGCCGCGCGCCGCTTGATGGGCCGGTAAAACTTTGCGGACGGCCGGACCGGCTAGTCTGGTTCCGGAGGGAGACGATGGCGCGCAAGGCGGTCGCGGTCCTCACCGTTCTCATCGCATCCCTGGGCGTCCGCGCAGCAGCCGCGGACGCCGCTGCCGTGCTTCGGCTGCACCACATCCGGATCGAGGATGCAACCACACCGGTGCCTCTTCACACGGCACCTCTGGGCGTCCCGGTGACCGTTCGGATCGCCTTAGAAAACACCGGATCCTCGGACGCGACGCAGGTGCGCGCGCGCCTCGAGTCCTCAGCGTTCAACTTCTTGGCCGACGCGCGCGACTATGGGACGATCACGACCGGCTCCATCGTTACTCGCTCGTTCACGATGACGGCGGCTCGGTGTCCGCCGGTCTCGGTGCCGGTCTCGCTCGTCGTCTCGACGTCCGAGGGCACGGCTCTTCGAACGCAGTTTCGGCTCCCGATCGCATGCCCCAAGGTTCAAGCGGCATCGTTGGCCCGAACCGGCTACGACGGCGGCACGGCGATGCTGCTGGGCCTCGCGATGCTGCTCGTGGGTATCGGATTGCGCGCGCGCGTCAGCTGGTTCGAGTCGTTGCCGGTGACGGACTGGGGGTGGGTTCCGGCGGAGCCGCCGTGCGGATCGTCGCGAACGCGATCACGCCGCCGGCCAGCGCCCAGGCCGCCGCGATCAGCAGCGCGTGCCCGTACTGGCCGTTCGTTGGGGCCTCGCCTGAGCGGACGCCCACCAGCGCGGGCAGCAGCGCGATGGCGAGCAGCCCTCCAACACGCGCCACCGCGTTGTTGATCGCCGAGCCGACACCCATGTGCCTCTTCTCGACCGCAGCCAGCATCGCAGCGGTCAGCGGCGCAACCATCAGGGAGAGGCCGAGGCCGAAGACGATCATCGACGGCAGAACCCCAGAGAGGTAGTGGTCGCCGGGTCGGATCCCACCCATCATCATGTTCCCGATGCCGATCACGATCGGTCCGATCGTCATCGGCAATCGCGGCCCGAAACGCATCGAGAGCCGCCCCGCGTAGGGCGAGAGGAAGAGCAGGAGCACGGTGATCGGCATCGTCGCGAAGCCGGACTCGAGTGGCGAGTAATGCAGCCGCACCTGCAGCTGCAGCGTGACGAGGAAGCTGACGCCATACAGACCTGCGTAGACCAAGGCAGTCGTCATATTGGCGCCGGTGAATTGCTTCGACCGGAAAATCCGCCTCGGAATCATCGGTACCTTCGAGCGTCGCTCGATCACGATGAAGGCGATCAAGAAGATCCCGCCGACGATGCCCGCTGACAAGATGGACGGGCTGGTGAACCCCTTCCCCGGTCCTTCGATCAACATGTAGACGAGGCCGCCCAGACCGCCTGCTGCAGCGATCGAACCGGGGATGTCCAGGCGGTGACCACTCTCGGGGTCGGAGCTTTCGGGGATCTTCGTCATCGCAAGTGCGATCGCGATCGCAGCGAGCGGCAGGTTGATGAAGAAGATCCATCGCCACGAGAAACTCACGAGCCACCCGCCAAGCGCCGGGCCGAACAAGGTGGTTACACCGGCCAGACCGGACCACATCGCAACTGCCTTGGTCTGGTCTTTGCCTTCGAACGTGGCACCGATGATCGCGAGGCTCTGGGGAACAAGCAGCGCTCCGCCGATGCCTTGCAGCGCGCGCGCAATGATCAACGTTGCGATGTTGGGCGCGATCCCGCACAAGAACGAAGACACCGTGAAGATCCCGAGGCCCATCACGAACATGCGACGGCGACCGAAGAGATCGCCGAGCGAACCACCCGTCAGGATCAGCGATCCGAGCATCAGCAGGTAGCCGTCGAGCGTCCACTGCAGTCCGGCGATGCCGGTGTGGAGGTTCTTTGCGATCGTCGGCAAGGCGACGTTGACGACCGAGCTGTCCAAGAACGCGATGCCCGAGCCGAGCACGGTGGTCCCGATGACCCACCAGCCGCTCGCTTTGCCGTACTGGACCTTTACGGACTCGCCGACCAACCCACCCACTCCTCAACGTCGATCGCGACGACGGCGTCGGCCAGCGGCTGCTCGCGATACTGCGGGAACTTGCCCCGCAGCGCGTTGACCGCGCGCACCCGCTCGTCGCCGTCCGTCAGGATCCTCGCCGTCCCGTCCATCCGGACCCACCATAGGTGGGACCAGTCATCCGAGTATGTGTCGACCAACACACCAACGCGGGGATCCCGGCGGATGTTCCTCAAGCGCTGCAGGTCGCTGGAGCGCTTGGGTTTCCGGTCCGTCCGTATCCACGGCTGCCAGCGTACGCGTACGATGTGCGGCCATGGTCGAGCAGCCCTTCCGCCTCGTCGTCATCGGTGACAGCACGTCGTTCACCGACGACACGGGGCCGAAGCTCCCGAACGACAAAGCCCTGTACCCGAACGTGCTCGCCGCGCGCATCGAGGCCGCGGTCGGACGGCCGGTCGCCGTCAATGTGCTTGCGCGCGCCGGCACCGACGTCCGCGAAGCGTGGCGGCTGGTGGCCAAGGATCGTCACGCGCAGTTCGAGGTGCTGATGGGGGCCGACGCCGTCGTGGTGGGCGTCGGGAGCATCGACCACGCGCCGGCCGGCATCCCTGCGATCGTCGAGACGATGATCCCGTTCCTGCGCCCTGAGAGCGTGCGCCGAATCGTTCGCAAGAACGTGTACGGCGCGCATCCCTATCTCGTGCGGGCGACCGCGGGCCGCTTCACCCACACCGCGCCGGCGGAGTTCGCACGACTCTACGACTCGGTGCTGTTTCAGGTGCGGTCGCTCGCGCGCGGCGCGGCAGGGGTGACGCTGGGTCCGACGAGCCACCGCTCACGGTTCTACGGAAAGGGGCACCCGACGTTGCGCGCGCGAGAGGCGATGCAGCGCGAGATCGCCGAGCGCCACGGGTTCCCGTTCGTGAGCGCGTGGGACATCGTCGAGCCGCACGCCGACCGTTTGAATCCCGACGGCATACATTGGCCGCATACCGCCCATCAAGAGGTTGCCGAAGCTCTTGCGGACCGGTTGATAGCGCAGGTTCGCGGCGAAGCGGGGCGCCCCCAGCCGCCGAGCTTCTAGTCGATCACGCGGCGAAGGAAGCCGCTCAACGCCATCCACATCAGCAGTGCGAAAAGCGCGAGCAGCGCGCCGAAGAACGCCCACGGGTGCATGTGGGGAACCGTCGGCGTCAGCGCCGTCCGAAGGCCCTCGCTGATATAGACGAGCGGATTGATCAGCACCAAGATCTGCAGCCACAAGACCGGATGCAGCCGGGCCCACGGGTAGTAGACGCACCCGAGGAACGTCACCGGGATCACGATCAGGGCGAAGACCAGGCCGATCTGCCTGGGGTTCGCCACCGTCCCGATCGCCATGCCGAGCGCGCTCGACACGAGCCCGGCCAGCAGGAACACACCGATCAGCAGCGGCCAGTTGTTCACGTGGACCGAGACCGGCGTTGAGGGGATCAGGTAGACGAAGGGGAAGACCACCAAGCCGGCGAGCACTGCCTGAGCCGCGCTGAATACGATCTTCTCGATGGCCACCGCCGCGGTCGGAAGCGGCGCCATCACCCGATCCTCGATCTCCCGGGTTGCGCCGAACTCCATCACGAGCGGCAGGGCAACCGCCGAGATCCCGTTGAAGATGATCGCCGAGCCGATCAGCCCCGGCACGATGATCGTCGCGAACGAGATGCCGCCACCGGACTGGAACTGCTGGCCGATCTTCGGGAACACGTACGCGAACACGAAGACGAACAAGAACGGGTTCATGATCGTCCGCATCGACAGCTGAAACGCCTCTCGGCGTGCGACGCGCATGTCGCGCCGGATCAAGCCATAGAAGGCGCGCGCGTACATCGCGCGGCGCGCCGGCGGTGCCAGCGTCATCGATCCGTCACTCACGGAGGTCCCTCCCCGTCAACGAGATGAACACGGTCTCGAGCGTCGGCTTCGTCATCGTCATGTCTTTCAGACCGGCGCCGTTGGCTTCCGCGAGGATCCGCGGGAGCACGCCGTCCTGCGACGCCGTCAGGACGCGGACGGCGTCGCCCGACGCCTGCGCCGACACCACGCCGGGCAGCGCGCGCAGCCGCTCGACCAAGGCGTCGTTCGGTGTCTCCAAGCGCAGCTCGATCACCGTTTCGGCCGAGATGCTTCGCTTCAGTGCCTCCGGTGTGTCGAGCACGAGGATCTGACCGTGGTCGATGATCGCGACGCGGTCGCACAGGCTCTCCGCTTCTTCCATGTAGTGCGTCGTCAGGAACACCGTGATGCCCCGCGCGTGCATGCCTTCGATCGTCTCCCACAGCGCGAGGCGGCTCTGCGGGTCGAGGCCCGCGGTCGGCTCGTCGAGGAAGAGCACCGACGGGTGGTGCGCGATCGCGCGCGCAACCTGAACGCGCTGCGCCATGCCGCCCGAGAGCTCGTCCGGGAAAGCGCCGGCGCGCTCGCTCAGCCGGAAATCGGCGAGCAGCTCGTCGGCGCGCACCCACGCGTCCTTCGGATGGAGGCCGAAGTACATCCCATGCATCGCGAGGTTCTCGCGGATGGTGAGCGAGCGATCGAGCGTGCGGAACTGCGTCACGACGCCGATCGAGCGCTTCACCGCCGGCGCGTCGGCGCGCACGTCGATCCCATTCACGGTTACGCGTCCCGACGTCGCTTTCACGCGGGTCGTGCAGACGCCCACCGTCGTCGTCTTGCCTGCGCCGTTCGGTCCGAGCAGCCCGAAGATCTCGCCACCGCGCACCTCGAGGTCGATCCCCTTCAATGCGTGCACTTCGCTGCCTCGGCGCGAGTAGATCTTGGCCAGCTTCTCGATGACGATGCCTGCGGGTTCCACGGGCCCTATTATCCGATGGACCCGTGGCGGACGTCCGATCGCGCGCGACCTGAGGAACCAATTGCGACAATATTTAACGTTCCGAACCCACCGTGAGCGCTGAGCTTTCGGCCGCCGACGCGCGCGCGCTTTCCTTGCGCGCGCAAGGCTTCACCGAGCCGCGTCCCGCCGGTCGCATCGATCTGCGACACCTGCGGCGCTTCGTCGGGCGCGTGAACGTCGTCCAGATGGATTCCGTGAACGTGCTCGTGCGCGCGCACTACTTCCCGGCGTTCTCGCGGCTGGGGCCGTATCCGGTCGAGCTGCTCGACAGGATGGCGTACGAACGCCGCGAGCTGTTCGAGTACTGGGGACACGAGGCATCGTTGATGCCGGTGTCGCTGTACCCGCTTTTTCGCGCGCGCATGGAGCGTGCGAAGCGCGGCGACCTGTGGGGAGGCATCGCGCGGTTCGCGCGCGAGAACAAGAAGTACGTGGATGCCGTGTATTCGGAGGTGCGGGAGCGCGGCCCGCTCGCGGCGTCGGACCTCTCCGGGAGGGGCGCGCGCGGCGAGAAGTGGTGGGGATGGGCGCCGGGGAAGTCGGCGATGGAGTGGCTGTTCTGGACGGGCGCGCTGTCGACCTCGTCGCGGCGCAACTTCGAGCGCGTGTACGACGTGACCGAGCGGGTCATCCCGAAAGACGTGTTGCGCGCGCCGGCGCCGAGCGAGGAGGAGTCGCACCGCAGGCTGCTCGAGATGAGCATCGCAGGACTCGGCGTCGCAACGGTGAAGGACCTCGCCGACTACTTCCGCATCAAAGTGCCCGACGCGCGGCCGCGGATCGCCGAGCTCGCCGAAGAGGGCAGGTTGATCCCGGTGCGGGTCCAGGGCTGGCCGAACCCCGCGTACCTCGATCGCGCGGGGAAGGTGCCTCGCCGTGTCGACGTGCGCGCGCTCGTCGCGCCGTTCGATCCCATCGTGTGGGAGCGGGCGCGCACGCATCGGTTGTTCGACTTCCACTACCGGATCGAGATCTACACGCCGTCCCACAAGCGCGTGCACGGCTACTACGTCGTGCCGTTCCTGCTCGGCGACACCTTGGTTGCGCGCGTCGACCTCAAGGCGGATCGGAAGGCGGAGGCCTTGCTCGTGCACGCCGCCTTCGCGGAACCGGGCCGGCAACCGGCCTCGATCGCTGGACCGCTCGCCGAGGAGCTGCGGCGGCTCGCCGCCTGGCTCGGTCTCGAGGGGATACGGGTCGGTGCGCGGGGGAACTTGGCGCGCGCGCTGCGAGCCGCGGTGCGCTAGCTCTGGTACGGGTTTGGGAAGCTGCTCACCGGATTCACGATGACGGGGGTGCCGCCGCCGGAACCCCCGGAAGCGGGCCTCGATCGGTACCAACGGATCCCGAGAAAGATCGCGACCGCGATCACGAGGACGACCAGCAGGCTCTTCACGGCCTCATCATCCGGCCGCGGCCTGTCGGGAGCAAGGGGAGTTGTCGCCGCGCCGGGTTAAGGTTGCCCGGACGTGGAGACGCGCATCGTGGACGTGGACGGGCCGCTCGATCTCGGCTTGACCATCGGCCACCTTCCGCGCGGCGTTTATGACCCGCGCTACCTGATCGACGACGAGGGGTTCTGGCGCGCGACACGGACGGCCGAGGGGCCGGCGACGCTGAACCTGAAGGGAACGGCCGGCGGTGTGCGCGCTCGCGCATGGGGGCCCGGCGCGGCGCTCGCGCTGGCGGCCGCACCCGCCCTCGTCGGCGGGCTCGACGACCCGTCGGTGTTCGAGCCGAAGCACCCGGTGCTGCGGGATCCGTGGCGGCGGATGCGGGGTCTTCGGCTCGGCCGGACCGGCGCCGTCGTCGAGGCCATCGTCCCGAGCATCATCGAGCAGAAGGTCACCGGCCGTGAGGCGTTCCGTTCGTATTGGAGTTTGGTCCGGGCGTACGGCGAGCGCGCCCCGGGCCCGCGTGACCTGCTCGTGCCGCCGGCGCCGCATGTGCTGGCCGAGCTG
>VAYV01000001.1 GCA_005883175.1 Actinomycetota bacterium | reverse complement strand
GCGGAAGCGGGCCGACACCGTCAAGCGAGTGTGCGCGCGCGCCGCGCGCATGGAGGAAGCCGCCTCGATGCCCACGGCAGACGCATATCGGCGACTGCAAGCGATCCAAGGCGTCGGGCCGTGGACGGCCGCCGAGGTCGCGCGCGACGCGCTGGGCGACCCCGACGCGGTCAGCGTCGGCGACTACCACTTGAAGAACCACGTCGCGTGGGTGCTCGCCGGTGAGCCGCGTGCGACCGATGAGCGCATGCTCGAGCTGCTCGAGCCGTACCGCGGCCAGCGCGCGCGCGCGATCCGGCTGATCGAGGCCTGCCCGACACCGCCGCGCTTCGGGCCGCGGGTCAAGCTGCGCGACA
>VAYV01000179.1:12207-14569 GCA_005883175.1 Actinomycetota bacterium | reverse complement strand
TTGACGACGTCAACGTCAAGAACAAGAAGGTCTTGCTCCGCGCGGACTTCAACGTCCCCGTCGACGACGGTGAGATCGTCGACGACTTCCGCATCCGTCAGTCGCTTCCGACGATCAAAGAGATCCTTGAGAAAGGCGCCGCGCGCATCGTGGTCACCGCGCACCTCGGCCGCCCCAAGGGCACCCGCGACCTCAAGTACTCGCTGATCCCCGTCGCCGACCGGCTGGCGGAGTTGCTCGACCACGCGGTGCCACTCATCGAACGGCCGGAGGACGCGACGGACAACCCGGTCCAGATGCTCGAGAACGTCCGCTTCGAGCCGGGCGAAACGAAGAACGACGCAAAGTGGGCCGCGCGCCTCGCCACCCTCGGCACGGTGTACGTCGACGACGCCTTCGGCGCCGTCCACCGCGCGCACGCGAGCGTCGACGCCGTGGCCAAAAAGATGCGGACCAAGGCCGCGGGCAGGCTGCTCGAGAAAGAGATCTCAGTCCTCAGCGGGCTGCTGGAGCAACCGGAAAGGCCCTATGTCGCCGTCGTCGGGGGAGCGAAGGTCGGCGACAAGCTCGGCGTGCTCGACAACCTGCTGAAGGTCGTCGACCGGCTGCTGATCGGCGGCGCGATGTGCTTTACGTTCTTCCTAGCGCAGGACCGGAGCGTCGGAACTAGCTTGGTCGAGCCCGGTCACGTCGCTCAGGTGAAGCGGCTCATGAAGAAGGCCGGTGACAAGCTCGTTCTTCCGACCGACATCATCGTCTCCGACGCGATGACCCCAGGCGCAACGATCGACGTCGTCGCTGTGGACCGCATCCCGGACGGCATGGCCGGCTACGACATCGGACCCGACACGGCCTCCGCATACGCCGCGCACATCCTGACGGCGAAGACAGTCATGTGGAACGGGCCGATGGGGGTCGCCGAGATCGACGAGTTCGCGGGCGGGACACGCGCGATCGCTCAAGCGGTCGCCGACAGCCCCGCGTTCACGGTCGTCGGCGGCGGAGATAGCATCGCCGCGCTCGAGAAGTTCGGCTTCGTGGACAAGGTCGATCACGCGTCGACCGGCGGGGGAGCGATGCTCGAGTTCCTCGAGGGGAAGCGGCTTCCCGGTCTCGTGCCGCTGCAAGTTAGGATGTCGCGCCCCAAGCCCAAAGGAGATTGAGTGGCGCGCAAGCCGATCATCGCCGGCAACTGGAAGATGTACAAGACGCATCTCGAAGCGATCGCGCTCGTCCAGAAGTTGCATTACTTGTTGCGACCGGAAGATCACGACAAGGTCGAGACGGTCGTGTGCCCACCGTTCACCGCGTTGCGCGCGGTCCAGACCTTCATCGAAGGTGACAACTCGTCGATCGAGCTCGGCGCGCAGAACTGCCACTGGGAGAACGAAGGCGCGTACACCGGCGAGATCGCTCCGCCGATGCTCGCGCGGCTGAAGTGCCGCTACGTCATCGCCGGCCACTCCGAACGCCGCCAGTACTTCGGTGAGACCGACGAGATCGTCAACAAGAAAGCCAAAGCGATCTTCGCCAATGGGATGACGCCGATCGTGTGCGTCGGTGAATCGCTCGAGCAGCGTGACGCGGGCGAAACGGAGTCCTTCGTCGAGCAGCAGGTGCGCGGCTCGCTCGCCGGCCTGACGGCCGATCAGCTGAAGGAAGTCGTCGTGGCGTACGAGCCGATCTGGGCGATCGGTACCGGGCGCAACGCGCAGCCCTCGGACGCGAATCAGGTTTGCGGTCTGATACGCAAGACGGCCGGGAGTATGAAAGGCGACACCGGCGCGCTCCGGATCCAGTACGGCGGCAGCGTGAAGCCGGGCAACATCAAGGACTTCATGGCGGAAGACAACATCGACGGCGCGCTCGTCGGCGGGGCATCGCTCGAAGCTGAGGACTTCGCGCTCATCGTGAGGTATCGAGAGTGAACAAGATCGTCTACGTCGTGCTCGACGGGCTCGGCGACGACCCCCTCCCGCAGCTGGGGGACAAGACGCCGTTGGAAGCTGCGCGGCATCCGTTCCTCGATGCACTGGCCGCGCGCGGCCGCAACGGCACCGTGTACACGGTCGGCAAAGGGATCGCGCCGGAGTCCGACATAGCGGTGTTCGCGATCCTCGGCTACGACCCGCGCGTGTACCACTCGGGGCGGGGGCCGATGGAAGCGCTGGGCGCCGGGATGGAAGTGCGCGACGGCGATCTCGCGTACCGGATCAATTTCTCCACCGTTGCCGAGGACGGGCGCACGATCGTCGATCGTCGGGTCGGCCGCAACCTCACGAGCGAAGAAGCAGCACAGCTCGCCGCGGAAGCGAACGCGAACATCAAGCTCCCCGGCACGTCGGCCGAGCTGCGCGCGACG
>VAYV01000179.1:0-12192 GCA_005883175.1 Actinomycetota bacterium | reverse complement strand
GAATGCCGGCCCCTTCCCGGACACGAAACCGACGAGCCGGCGGTTGCCGCCGCAGAGATAACGAACGAGTACCTTCGTCAAGCGTTCATCGTCCTCGACGCGAGCGAGCTCAACGCGAGGCGGCGCTCGGTCGGCTCGATGCCCGGCAACATGATCCTGACGCGGGACGCGGGCGATCACATCCCGAAGCCGCCGTCGTTCCGCGAGCGGTACGGCGCGGATTGGGGATGCTTCGTGGAGATGCCCGTCGAGCGCGGGATCTCCATGGTGCTCGGCATGGGTCAGGTTGAGGTTCCGATGCGGGGGACCGGAAGCTACGAGAAGCAGTACAACGCGTGGGCCGAGACCGCCCTCGAAGCCATCGAAGAGTTCGACGGCCTCTACATCCACATCAAGGGTCCCGACATCCCGGCGCACGACGGCCGCTACGAAGACAAGCTCGAAAACATCGAGGCGATCGACGCCGCGTTCTTCGGGCTGCTCGTCCCCGAGCTTCGCCGGGACGCGCTGATCGCGGTGACGGCCGACCACTCGACATCGTGCGCCAAGAAGGCGCACACCGACGATCCGGTTCCGCTCGTGGTGGCCGGACCGGGGGTCTCTTCGGACGGCGTTGCAACCTTCGGCGAACGAGCAGCCGCGCGCGGCGCCATCGGTCTGATCCAAGGCGTCGAGATCATGCCGGCGCTTATGGAGCTCGCGCGGGCCTGATCTTCTACAAGTAAAGGCCACGTCGCGACGATGGTGCATACCGCCCCATGAGGGACGCGCCGGGCCTCTTACCTGCGGAAACGGGGCAAGAATCCTTGCGCCTGCCCGAATCGCGGCTTAAAATTTGCTCGTGACGGACCTGCCGGTTCTCATCGTTTTCCCCGACGACGACTGAAGATGGCGACCACCGATCCCACGCTGGCGACGGCGCCTCAGCTTCAGGACCTTACGGTCGGAGAGGTCGCGGGTCGTTCGCCGTGGCAGATCTTTTGGAGCCGTCTCCGCAAAGATAGAGCAGCCCTTCTGGGCGGCGTCATAATCGTCCTCTTCGTCCTTATGGCAGTCCTCGCTCCGATCATCTCTCACAACATCATTCACCACGGGCCGAACGACCTCTTCCAGGACCAGATGACGAACGAGTTGGGGCTTCCGAAGGGACCCACCGGACAGTTCTGGTTCGGCGCCGACAGCAACGGCCGTGATGTTTTCGTCCGCACGTTGTACGGCTTGCGAACCTCGCTGGTCGTTGCGATCGGAGCGACGGGAGTCGCGGTAGCGCTCGGCTCGGTTCTTGGATTGATCGCAGGCTTCGTCGGCGGATGGGTGGACATCCTCATCTCGCGCGCGGTCGAGATCCTGCTCTCGCTTCCTCTACATCGCGCGTATCATCCGCGGTCAAACGCTGTCGCTGTGAGAACGTGAGTTCGTCGACGCGAGCCGATCGCTCGGCGCGTCGAACCGGCGGATCATGTTCCGAGAAGTCCTGCCGAACATGATCGCGCCGATCATCATCTACTCGACGCTGATCATCCCGTCGAACATCTTGTTCGAGGCGTACCTTTCTTACCTTGGCGTCGGGTTGCCCCAGACGACGCCGTCGCTCGGCCGGTTGATATCCGACGGGGCGAATCTCTACGAAAAGGCGTGGTGGCTGCTGCTGTTCCCGGGAGTGATCTTGTTCCTGGCGACGCTCGCGTTCAACTTGCTGGGCGATGGCCTCCGCGATGCGTTGGATCCTCGAGGTTGAGCCGTATGTTAGGGCGTTGTGCGTAGTGAAGGGAGGCTTCCCGTAGCAACCAGGTGTCGCTCCGGCGGCAACTAGAAGGGGGAAACAGAATGAGTCAACGCGTTCTCCGCGTCGTTGCGGTGGTGGCCATGCTAACGCTTGTCGGCGTCGCATGTAGCACCAAGAAATCACCGCAAGCGTCGCAATCGACCACCCAGAAAGCCGGCGGTACGTTCCGCTGGCAGACGGATGAGTTGTTCTGGAGCATCTCGGGCAACGGGTTCGACCCGTCGTTCGAGTACCTCACGACCAACTGGGACATCTTCAGCAGTTTGATGCTCCGCGGTCTCACCACCTACACGCACCGTCCGGACGGCCTGAAGCCGGTTCCCGACATCGCGACGGGACTCGGACAGTTCAGCGCCGACCACATGTCGGTCACGTACAAGATCAAGTCGGGGATCAAGTTCTCACCCCCGGTGAGCCGTGCGGTGACCTCGAAGGACATCGCGTACGCGATCGAGCGTGTTGCGACGACGGACCTCGACACCGGTGGGTACCCGTCGTACTACACGGACTTCGTCAAGGGTCTGACCGGGTTGAAAGGCGCAGCGACGTACGTCGACATCCCCGGGATCCAGACACCCGACGACCAGACGATCACGTTTAACTTCAGCAAGCCGAACTTCGACTGGGACTACCGCATGGCCATGCCGGCCGCTGCGCCGATCCCGCCGGAGATCGGAAAGTGCTTCCCGAAGCAGCTCGTCTACGGCCAGTACGTGATCAGCACGGGCCCGTACTACATCTCCGGGCTCGAGAAGCTCGATCCGTCGAGCTGCAAGACGTTCACGTCGGCGAAGCCGTCAGGGTTCGACTTCACGAAGTCCCTGACGCTGATCCGCAACCCGAACTACCTCGCCTCGACGGACAGCACGACGAACCGTGAGGCTCTGCCGAACGAGTGGCAGATCACCGAGAACAAGAACGCGAAGGACTGCTTCAGCCGGGTCGAGGCGAACACGATCGACTGGTGCGACGCAGCCGTGACCGGCGACGTCATCTCGACGTACCAGAACAGCCCGACCCTGTCGAAGCTGATCCACTCGAACTCCGACAACTCGACGTGGTTCGTGTCGATGAACGTCACCGAGCCTCCCTTCGACGACGTTCACGTGAGGAAGGCCCTGAACTTCGCCCTGAACAAGGCCTCACTGCTGCGGCTTCGTGGCGGACCTTTGACGGGTGACATTGCCGAGCACATCATCCCGCCCACTCTGCTCCAGGGGCAGCTCGGTGAGGGTCAGTTCGATCCCTACGCAACGACGAATCACCAAGGGGATCTGACGAAGGCGAAAGCCGAGATGATGCAGTCGAAGTACGACACGAACCACGACGGTTTGTGCGACGTCCAGACAGCGGTCCCCGGTGAACACCGGACCGTCTGCGGCGCCAAGGGTCAAGCGATCGTCATCATCAACCGCAACACGCCTCCGTACACCAATTACGAGCCGGTGATCCAGAAGGCGGCCAACGACCTCGGGATCACGGTCCGGTTCGACGATGCGCCGGGCTTCTACGGGCGGGCCGGTAAGGTCGCAGCTCGCCCGGTGCTCGGTTCCGGTGGCGGTTGGGGTCCTGACTGGCCAGATCCGGGGATCTTCCTCGAGCAGATCCTGACCGGCCCGGCGATCCACGCCCAGACCCAGAACGTCAGCCTCGTCGGCTTGACGCAGGCACAGGCGAAGTCGCTCGGCGCACTGTTCCCGGCCGGCGGCGTCCCGAGCATCGACGCGGACTACAACAAGTGCGCGACGTCGGCGTTCGGGTCCGAACGCTTGACCTGCTGGGTCGACCTCGACAAGAAGATCATGAACGTTGTCGTGCCGTGGGTTCCCTTCCGTTGGGGCAAAGCGGTGCGCACCGTTTCCGCGGCAGTGACGGGCTACGACTTCGATGCGTTCGCCACCGACGTCTCGCTCGCACACCTCGGGATCGATCCGTCGAAGCAAGCGCAGTAGGTAACGACAGCTAGGCCGCGAGGCCGAGGCCGCCGGGTGACCGGCGGCTTCGGCCCTCGCGGAGATGGAGAAGAGGAACCATGCTCAGATACGTGATCAGACGGATCGGATGGATGATCGTCGTCCTCTTCTTCATCAGCATCTTGACCTTCTTGATCTTCTACAAGATGCCTCCACAGGACCCGGCCGTCCTGTTCTCGGGGAAGATCACGACGCCGGCTACGATCGCGCATACCCGTCACCGGCTCGGGCTCGATCGACCGATCTACGTCCAGTACGGCCTCTTCGTTGAACGGTTCATCGTCGGCGACCAGTACGGCTGGCCGGGTCTCGGATACTCCTTCGAAAGCGGCGTGTCCGTCCGCTCCGAGGTGATCTCCCGCGCATGGGTCACCGCGCAGCTCGCCGTGGGGGCGGCCATCGTGTGGCTCCTTCTCGGGATCCCCATCGGGATCATCTCCGCTTTGAAACGCAGAACCCTCGCAGATCGAGCGGCGATGGGGTTCGCCTTATTCGGCGTGTCCGCGCCGGTCTTCTGGATCGGCCTGATCGCCCTCGTCATCTTCTGGCACTACCTGCATATCAGCTCCG
Organism: Actinomycetota bacterium; assembly: GCA_005883175.1. GTDB lineage: Bacteria > Actinomycetota > AC-67 > AC-67 > AC-67 > AC-67. The sequence continues at coordinate 7,863 of VAYV01000179.1, read as the reverse complement.
GGACGGGGTACGTCCCCATCACGCAGTCTCCGGTCAGCTGGTTCGGCCACTTCTGGCTTGCCTGGGTGGTGCTCGCGCTTCTCTACGCGGGGTTCTACGCGCGCATGGTGCGCGGGAACATGCTGGAAGTTATGTCGGAGGACTACATACGGACCGCGCGCGCGAAAGGCTTGTCGGAGCGGCGTGTGATCGCGAAGCACGGGCTGCGCGCGGCGCTGACCCCGGTGGTGACGATGCTCGGCCTCGACCTGGGCGCGTTGATGGGCGGCGCGATCGTGACCGAAAGCGTGTTCAACATCCCCGGTTTGGGGCCGTACGTCATCGACGCCACCCTTCGATCGGACATCCCTGCCGTGATCGGGGTGACCATCTTCGCCGCCTTTGCCATTGTCTTTGCGAACTTCGTCGTCGACATAACCTACGCGTTCCTGGATCCACGCATCCGGTATGCGTGATCATGTGACGATGGCAGGCGCCCGTTGACGGAAAAGCTGCTCGAGGTCAAAGACCTCCGCGTCCAGTTCCCAACCGGAGACGGCATCGTCAAGGCGGTCGACGGCGTGAGCTTCTCGCTCGACGCAGGCGAACGGCTCGGTGTCGTGGGGGAGTCCGGATCGGGGAAGAGCGTCACCTTCCTTGCCCTCATGGGCCTGCTCGATCGGAAAGCCGCCAACGTTACCGGCCAGATCCTGTTCCGCGGCCAAGACCTGCTGAAGCTCCGCCCCGACGAGTTCCGCCGCATCCGCGGTTCCGAGATCGGCATGGTCTTCCAAGATCCAATGTCGTCGCTCCATCCGCTGTACAAGGTGGGCAAGCAGATCGCAGAAGCGATCCAGGCTCATGAGGACGTGACCGCGAAGGACGCGTTCACACGCGCGATCGACATGCTCGACCGGGTCGGCATCCCACGGCCGGAAGACCGCGCGAAGCAGTACCCGCACGAGTTCTCCGGCGGGATGCGCCAGCGCGCGATGATCGCGATGGGCTTGTGCCTGAGCCCCGACCTCCTCATCGCCGACGAGCCGACGACGGCGCTCGACGTGACCGTTCAGGCTCAGATTCTGGACCTCATCGACCGGATGCGGGACGAGTTCCAGACGGCCGTCATCATGATCACGCACGACCTCGGCGTCGTGGCCGAGCACACCGACCGCGTTCAGGTGATGTACGCGGGGAAGATCGTGGAGGCCGGCACGATCGATCACATCTATCACGGTGCCCACCACCCGTACACGTGGGGGCTCATGCAATCGATCAGCAGGCTCGATGAGGAGCAAGAGCGCTTGAAGCCGATCAAGGGCGCGCCGCCCTCGCTCATCTTCGTGCCGTCCGGGTGCTCCTTCCACCCGCGCTGCCCCTACGTGATGGACGTGTGCAAGACCGAGGTTCCGCCGCTGGAGGAAGAGGAGTACGGCCACGCGTCGGCGTGTCACCTGACGCTCGAGGAGAAGAAGCGGATCTTCGCGTCGCAAGTGGAGGTTCGCACATGAGCGTCGAGGTGCGCGAGGACGCCCCCATCCAGCCGGCGCCGTCGCGCGAACCTTTGGTGCAGCTGATCGGCGTGATGAGACGGTGGGGCTCGTGGGGGAGACCGGTTGCGGCAAGTCCACGACGGCGCGGCTCATCATGAAGCTGATGGACGTGACCGAGGGACAGATCCTCTTCGACGGGAAGGACATCACGAAGCTCTCCCGCCGGGGTATGCGGCCGGTCCGCAAGGACATGCAGATGGTCTTCCAAGATCCCTACGCGAGCTTGAATCCGCGAAAGACGGTCGGCTCGATCGTCGGGGAGCCGATGCGCATCCACAAGACGGTCCCGAAGCAGAAGATCAAGGGCGAGGTCCAAGAGCTGATGCGGCTGGTTGGATTGAACCCCGAGCACTACAACCGGTTCCCGCACGAGTTCTCCGGCGGTCAGCGCCAGCGGATCGGCGTCGCGCGCGCGCTCGCACTCCGGCCCCGGCTCATCGTTGCCGACGAGCCGGTGTCGGCGCTGGACGTGTCGGTTCAGGCGCAGGTGCTGAACCTGCTCGAGGACCTGCAGGAAGAGTTCAACCTCACGTACCTGTTCATCGCCCACGACCTGGCCGTCGTGAAGCACATGAGCGATCGCGTATCGGTCATGTACCTGGGGAAGATCGTTGAGTCCGCCGACGGCGAGACCCTTTACCGAGATCCCAAGCATCCGTACTCGGGCGCGCTGCTCACGGCGGTGCCGATCCCTGATCCTCGCATGAAGCGCGAGCGGATCATCCTGCAGGGAGACGTCCCGTCGCCGATCAACCCACCGTCGGGCTGCCGCTTCCACCCGCGCTGCCCTCGCACGCGAGAGATCGCAGAGCGAGAAGGCCTCGGCCGCGTGCACCCGCGTTGCCGCGACGAGGAGCCCGAGCTGCTGCCGCACCATCCCGGCCAAGTGGCGGCGTGCCATTTCCCGCTCGAAGACCGGAGCCTTGCGCCCAAGAAGAGCTAGCCTCGCCGCAGCGCTTCTCCTCGCGATCGCGCTCACTGCCTGTCCCGGGAAGCCGCCGCCGCGCCCGCACGCGACGGGCACGCCCGTGCGCGGCGGAACGCTTCACGTCACGTTGTCCGACGACGTCGACTCGCTCGACCCGTCGCGCGCCGCGCGCCCGTCGGCCTGGTTCTTCGTGCGCGCGCTGTACCGAGGGCTGCTCGCATTCCCCGACATGCCGGCGCCCGACGGCGGGAACCCTGTACCCGACCTTGCCTCGGCGATGCCGTCGGTTTCACCCGACGGGCTGACCTACCGGTTCCATCTCCGCGGCGGGATCAAGTTCGGCGCGCCGGCGTCGCGCCCGATCCGCGCGTCCGACGTGCGCGCGTCGATCCAGCGCGTCATATCGAGCGGCCTCGGCATCGCGCCGTTCTTGAGCTCGATCACATCGATCACGGCTCCCGACGATGAGTCGCTGGTGATCTCGCTCAGCCGCGTGACGCCCGACCTACCGTGGATCCTCGCGCAACCGCAAGCGGCCGTCGTTCCGGCGAACACGCCCGCGCCCGGCGACGTCTCACCCGATCGCATCGCGCCGAGCGGTCCGTATCGGCTCGCGTCATACGTTCCCGAGCGTTCGATCTCGCTCGTGCGCAACCCCGCGTGGGACGCAGGCACCGACCCGGTCCGAGCCGGGTACGTCGACGGCATCGACGCGACGATCGGCATTCCGCCGGCGCGTGCGTTCGCTCGAACCGTCGCCGGCACCGCCGACCTCGTCCTCGATACCGGCGCGCCCGACCTCCACGCAGGGACGACCGCGTTCCCGAAGGGCGCGCGCGCCGTCCGGTCGGGGAACGGGTGCACGCGCTACCTGTTCATGAACGCAGCCGTTGCGCCGTTCAACAAGGCGGCGGTGCGCCTCGCCGTCGCCGCGGCCGTGGTGCGCGCGCGGTTCGACGGAGCGGCACCGGGTGGGACGCCGGCGACCCGTTTGTTGCCGCCGACGGTTACCGGCCACGACACGAGGCCGGTCGTGCCGGAGGATCTCGGGCGGGCGCGCAGGCTGCTCGCATCGGTGAAGCTGCCGCGCTTCGCCGTGCGGATCGTTGTCGCTTCGTCGCCGCGTGATCGCGCGGAGGCGGCGATCCTGCGCACGCTGCTCGCGCGCGCCGGAATCACGCTGAGGCCGGTCTTCGTCCCGGCGGCCACGCTCTATCCGTCTTTCTACGAGCAGCTTTCCGCGCGCGTCCCGATGGGGATCGCGACGTGGTGCGCCGACTGGCCCGGCCTCGCCGGGCGCGACGTGCTCGGCACGCTCGCGATGGCGGCCGACTACGCGCATCTCAACGCGCGCGCGGTGGCGCGCGCCTTGGCGTCGGCGTCGAGCGCCCCGGCCGCGAACGCCGCCCCCACATGGGCCGCGGCCGACGCCGCGGTGGTCTCGACGGGCGCGCTCGTCCCGCTCATCTGGACGGCCGATGACCTCTCGTTATCGCAGCGTGTGAAGGGTTTCACACCCGCGCCGATGTGGCCGCGCGGCGATCCGACCGCGCTGTGGCTGCAGTGACCGTGCGTCCCGCCACCGCGCAGGGCCGATGGTAGGATTTGCGGCCGTGATCCGAAACGGAGGCCTTGAGTGACCGCAGCGATCGTGACCGTCCACATCATCGCCGCACTGGTCCTCGTGCTGTTCATCTTGCTGCACGCTGGGCGCGGTGGCGGCTTGTCGGAGATGTTCGGCGGGGGAATGACGTCGGGAGGTTCCACCGTGGTCGAGAAGAACCTCGACCGCCTGACCGTCATCGCTGCGATCATCTTCGCGATCACGACGGTCGCCCTCTTCTACCGCATCAAGTAGCGGTGCGCGGGCGACCCCGCTCCCTGACCTACGGCGCCCTCGCGCTGGCCGCCCTCCTCACGTTGCTGGCCGGCTGCACGAGCAAGAAGCACGCGTCCACGACGCCGCACGCCGGAGGGACGCTCGACGTCTCGATCCGCGACCTCGGGACGCTCGACCCTGCGAAAGCGTCGGGCCGAGGGGCGATCCTGGTCGTGTCCCAGATCTTCGACTCCCTGACCAAGATCGACGCCACGACCGGGTTGGTGAAGCCCGCCGCCGCTTCGTCGTGGACGACGTCGGCCGACGGGAAGACGTGGACGTTCTCGATCGCGCCGGCCAAGTATTCGAACGGGGACCCGGTGCGCGCGCGCGACTTCAAGTTCGCGTTCGACCGCATCGCGCAGAAGGCGCTGAAGTCGGACATCGCCTACGAGCTGCAGCCCATCACCGGCTATGCGGCGGCGCAGGTGCTGGGCAAGGCGAAGTCGCTCGCCGGCGTGAGCGCCCCCAACGACGGGAAGCTCGTGATCAAGCTCGACCGCCCCTTCTATGAGCTTCCCTACAGCCTCGCCGACCCAGGGTTCGCGCCGATCCCCGTCCGCGTGTACGGCGGCTCGACCAACGGGCTCAAGACCACCCCGGTGGGCAACGGTCCGTTCCACGTCGTCAGTGCGACGGCCGAATCGCAAGCGACGCTCGCGCGCACCGACGACTACTACGGAACGAAGGCGTACCTCGACGGCATCAAGTTCCACGTCGTCACCACCGGCGCCGGCTGGAGCGCGTTTCAGGGCGGCCAGACGGACGTGACAGACGTGCCGGCCGACCAGGTCGCGTCGGGGAAAGGGTTCGATCAACGCGGCTTCACACCCGTGTGGGCCACGCTGTCGTTCGGACCCAACCTCAAGCTCCCGAAGTATCAAGACCTCAACGTGCGCATCGCCATGTCGCTCGCGATCGATCGGAACGCGATCGCGAGCGACGTCTTCAAGAGCACGAAGGACGCCGCGACCGGCCTGATCCCCGCCGGTGTTCGCGGGTATGTTCCCGGCGCGTGCGCGAACTGCACCTTCAATCAGAATCGCGCGCGCTTGCTGCTTGCGGCCAAGTTCAGAAGCCACCCGCGCCCGTCGATCTCGATCGATTACCTGGGGGAGCCGACGAGCAAGTCGGTCGCACAGGCGATCGCCAAAGACTTGAACGCGGTCGGGTTCCACGCGTCGCTGCGCTCACACACCGCCGACGAGTACACGAAGCTGTTGAACAAGGGCGGCCAAGACTTCGCGGAGCTCGGCTGGATCCAGAACGTTCCGTCACCGGACGGCTTCCTCGCCCAGCAGCTGCTGACCGGATCGCCGAACAACCGGATCGGGTTCCAGTTCGGCCGGTTCGACGCCGACATCGCGGCCGCGCGCGCGAGGAAAGTGGAAACCGCACGGCTCGCCGCTTATGCCGGCGCAGAGAAGCGGGCGTTCGCCCTCATGCCGATCATCCCGATCGTCTTCTACCGGAATCGCTTGGCCGTGTCGTCGCGCGTGAACGGCTTCGCGCTCGACGGTGCCGGCATGTTCGACGCGTCGGCGATCTGGCTTTCGTAACCGTATGAGAGCGGGCCGGCCGGCCGCGGCCCTCGCCTTGCTGGCCCTGCTGGCGAGCGGCTGTCCCTCCCACAACGGCGCGCAGCCGACGCCGTCGGTCTCCCGACCGGCGAGCGGAACGCTCACGATCGCGTACCCGGCGGAGCCCGCGACGCTGGATCCGTTCGTGCCTGCCGGCGACACACCGGCGACGCGCGACCTCGCGCGCCTGCTCATGCCCGGCCTATACAAGATCACGCCGTCCGGGGCGCGAGAGCGATGGCTGCTCGAATCGGAACCCGTTGTGTCCAACGGCCCTCCGTTCTCGGTCACCCTCACGCTGCGGCGGGATGCGACCTGGAGCGACGGGCAGCCGATCACGGTTGACGATCTGCTGTTCACGTGGCAGCTCGCCGCGCGCGGCCAGATCGCGCGCGAGGGTTACGACCAGATCGCGCGCATCGTGGCGCTGACGCCGAAGCGCGCGCGCATCGAGTTCCGCGCGCCGTTCCGGCGATGGGGCGACCTCTTCTCGGCCGGCCTCGGTGTGCTTCCGGCGCACGCCCTCTCGACGCCGCGACGACTCGCGTTTCTGTCGAGCGGCTGGCCGGTTTCGGGCGGCGCGTTCGTCCTGAAGGCGTGGCACCGCGGGCTCGACATGATCTTCGAGCCGAACCCGCACGCCTGGGGTGGTAAGCCTCGGCTCTTGCGGCTGCGGGTGGTGTTCGTGCCCGATGCGCTCGGCGCGTTGACGTTGTTCCGGCGAGGACAGGTGGACGCGCTCGGCCCCTACCAGGCCCCCGACTGGACGAAGCGCGTCGCCGGCGCATCGGTGACGACGGATGCGGGGCAAACGTCGATGGGCATCGTGATGAACACGCGGTCGAAGCTGTTGGGAGACGTTCGGGTGCGGCGCGCGTTCGCCGACAGCATCGACCGAGGGCGGCTCGTCCGGGGTTTGGTTCAGACGGAAGGCTCGAAGCTTGACGCGATCCCGCCGGGCACGAGCGCGCCGTTCGCCGTCTACGGGAAGGTCGATCGCGCGCGCGCGACGCTGTCGGCCGACGGCTGGCGAGGCGTGCCTATCCGCTCGAAGGGCGGGACGAAGCTGTCGTTCACGATCGCCATCGCCGACTCAGACGGGCTCGGCCAAGTGCTCGCGCGCGCGATCCAGTACCAAGCCGCGCAAGCGAGCATCGACGTGCAGACGGTGTTCCTTCCGGTCGATGAGATCATGAGCAGCTGGCTGACCGGGCCGCGCTTCGAGGCGGCGATCCTCGAGTGGCGCGACCCGCCCGACGGGGCGCTGCGCGCGCGCTTCGCGAGCGGCGGGAAGCTGCTCAACGTTGCGCGACTGTCGGATCAGCGCCTGAACGGCGACCTGTCTGCCGAAGATGCATCGGCCGCAGTCGTGACGAAAGAGGCCTCGGAAGCGCGCCTCGCGGCGGTGATCCCGGTCCTCCCCGTCGCGACGCTCACGATCTCGCTGGTCGCATCTGCGCGCGCGCACGGCCTCGTGGCGAACGCCGAGGCCGACGGCCCGTTCTGGAATGCCGAACAGTGGTCGGTGAGCTGAAGCTGCCAGTTGCTATCCTGCGTTCCGCTTTCGCGGGTGTGCTGGAATAGGTACCTCTCACCCGCACACGATCTGACCTGGTGAAACGTCGAAGCGCCCGGCGAGATGCCCCGGCCCGACCAAGAAAGCGATGAGACCAACGACCTGCCACCCAGGCCGTCTCCTCTTTCGCCCAGCGATCTATTTCTCTAGTGAACAAGCTCCTCAAGATCGATGACGGCACATTTGACGTTTGCTTCGGAGCTCGGGAAGGGTATTGAGGGATCAGTCAACGGCTGCTGCTCACCCTTGCGATCGGAGGCCGGGACGTGATGAACACCGACCGCATCTCCCGTCCCGAGCCATGGCGCTCCGACGCCAAAAGGCAGATCCATAGCGAGGGGAGTAGGGAGTTTGACTCCCCCAACTCA
>VAYV01000178.1 GCA_005883175.1 Actinomycetota bacterium | reverse complement strand
ACAATCGCTTGCCGCCCAGTCGCGCGCTTCGATCCGGACGAGCGAATGGAGGCGGAAGGGCGGCTGCCTGGTGGTTCGATCGACGAGGCAGGCGACGCCCACCAGGGTCGCGTGCGCCGCCTTCACCAGCTCGATCACCTCCGCGGCCGATCCGCCCGTCGTGACGACGTCCTCGACGACGAGCACTCGCTCGCCGGGATCCAGCGCTTGCGCGCGCCGGAGGGTCATCGCGCCGTCGGCGCGCTCCGCGTAGACGAACCGGGCCCCTGCGGCGTACGCCACCGCGTTGCCGAACAGGATCGCGCCGACGGCGGGCGACAGAACCGTGTCGAAGGCGTGCCCGCTCTTGTCGAAGCGCTCGGCGACGGCTTCCCCGAGCGACGCCGTCAGCCGCGGATGCTGGAACACCATCTGCTTCTGCACGTAGGTGTCGCTGTGACGGCCACTCGACAGCTTGAAGTGTCCTTCCATGAGCGCACCGGTGCGCTTGAGGACGTCGAGCACCTCGGTCTGGTTCACGGAAGGGTCTCCAGGATCGCGCGAGCTGCTGCACGGGGGTCTTGCGCGCGCGTGATCGGTCTTCCGATGACGACGCGATCCGCGCCGGCGTCGATCGCTTCGCGCGGCGTGCGAACGCGCGCTTGCTCGTCATGATCGGTGCCCGGCGGACGGACGCCGGGCGTGACGACCAAGAACGGTTTCGGACACACCGCCCGCACGGCCTCGACGTCGGGCGGCGCGCAGATCACCCCGTCGCACCCGGCGGCGAACGCGAGCTCCGCGAGTGCGGGTACGGCTTCGGCGAGCGGCGGCAACCCGACCTCCTTGCACGCGGCGTCGTCGAAGCTCGTGAGCACGGTGACGGCGAGCACCTTCTCTTCGCGCTTCGCGTCGTTCGCCGCTTCCAGCGCGGCGCGACCGGCGAGCGCATGAACAGTCAGCAGCTCTACATGAAGCGGCGCGATCGCGCGCACGGCGCCGGCCACGGTGTTCGAGATGTCGTTCAGCTTCAGGTCGAGGAAGACGCGCCGGTCGCCGAGCGCGCGTACTGCCGCAGGCCCCTCCGCGCTGAAGAGCTGAAGACCGACCTTGAACGCGCCCGCCGCGTCGCCGACGGCGTCCGCGAGGCGGGCGGCTTCGTCGATGGTGGGAACATCGAGCGCAACGATGATCGGGTTCTCGTTCATCCTTCTATCTTCACCTGCCCTCTGATCTCGTCCAGCGACGCGATGCCGTGGGTATTGCAGAAGTCGAGCAGCCCGCGCGCGATCGCCTCGGTGGCCGTCGGATCGTAGAAGTTGGCCGTACCGACGGCGACGGCGGTCGCGCCCGCGAGGATGAACTCGATCGCGTCCTCCACGCCTGCGATGCCGCCCATGCCGATGATCGGAACGTGCGGGAGGGCGCGGTGCACCTGCCAGACGCATCGCACGGCGATCGGCTTGATCGCGGGCCCGGACAGCCCTCCGGTGCCCGTGCTGAGCTTCGCCCGGAACGTCAGCGGATCGATCGCCATCCCGAGCGTCGTGTTGATGAGGCTGAGACCGTCGGCGCCGGCGCCGGTCGCGGCTTCCGCGATCGCGACGAGGTCGGTCACGTCCGGCGACAGCTTGCAGAAGACCGGGACGTCCGACGCCGCGCGCGCCGCGGCCGTCACCTCCGCCGTGCGTTCGGCGCTGAGGGCGAACATGAAGCCGCGGTCCTCCAGGTTCGGGCAGGAGAGGTTGAGCTCTACGGCGACGAGTCCGGCCGCACCGCGCAGAGCTTCGATGCACCGGACATAGTCGGCCACCGAGTGGCCGCCTACGCTTGCGATCGCCGGCACGCGCCGCTCGGCGAGCCACGCAAGATCGTCGTCCCGGAACGCAGCCACGCCGGGGTTCTGTAGCCCGATCGCGTTGAGCATGCCGCCGGCCGTTTCGGCACCGCGCGGTGGCGAGATCCCGAGGCGCGGCTCCGGCGTGACCGTCTTGCAGACCACGGCGCCGAGCGAACGCAGATCGACGAACCGCGACATCTCCTTCCCCGAGCCGAAGCAGCCGGACGCCGTGACGATCGGGTTCGCGAGGCGCGCGCCGCCGAGCGTGATCGAAAGGTCTACGCCCATGCGATCGCCTCACCATCGAAGACCGGACCGTCGGTGCACGACCGCAGATGCTTCAGGGTTCCGTTCGCGCGCACGGGCAGGATGCAGGTCCAGCACACGCCGATCCCGCACGCCATGAACTCCTCAACGGCGAGCTGGCTCGGCACGCCGGCGTCGGCCGCGACGGCCGCCGCCGCACGCAGCATCGGCATCGGTCCACACGCGAACACGACGCGAGGCGCGAAGCGCTTGATCATCTCCGGCATCGGGTCGGTGACCAATCCTTGCACGCCGGCCGTTCCGTCGTCGGTCACGACGGCGATCGAAGCGCACGACTCGTCGAGGATGGTGTCTTCGTACAGGCGCGCGCGCGAACGCGCCCCGACGATCGCGTGCACCTGTCCCCCGCGCGCGTCGAGCTCCGCTGCGAGGAAGGCGAGCGCTGCCGTTCCGTACCCACCGCCGACGAGAAGATCGACGCCGGGATCGGCCGTCACGTCGAAACCGTGTCCGAGCGGCCCGACGACGTCGACGACGTCGCCCTTCTCGCGCGCGCTGAGCCACTGCGTCCCCAGACCGATCGGATCGAAGACGATGGACACCGTTCCCCCATCACGGTCGGCGCGCGCGATCGAGAACGGCCGGCGCAGCAGGTGCGCGCCTCCCGGCTGGACGCAGATGTTCAGGAACTGCCCGGGGCGCGCGCCCGCCGCCATCTCCGGGGCTTCGATCGTGAGCTCGCGGTACGCGCCGAAGCGCGAGGCGGATACGACCGGCGCGAGGTTGATTACGGGGTTCATCGCGCGTGGTACTCCTGAAGACTGAGAACGGTGGGTTCGGCGTGCTCGATCTCATCGATCCCTTGCACGGCGGCTTGGAGTCCCGCCAGCGTCGTGATGCTGGGCACGCCGAAGCGGACGGCCGACGTGCGGATGTAGTCGCCGTCCTTGCGCGGCCCCCAGCCCGACGGTGTGTTGATGATCAGGTCGATGCTTCCGGCTTCCATCAGGTCGCCGACGTGGGGACTCCCCTCTCCGATCTTCGGCACCGTGTGCACCGAGATACCGTTGCGCGAGAGGAGCTCCGCCGTCCCGGTCGTCGCGTAGATCGCGAAGCCGAGGTCGGCGAGGCGGCGGACCGGCAACACGACCGCGCGCTTGTCGCTGTCGCGGACGCTGACGAACAGGTTGCCCGTGCGCGGCAACCGCGCGTCCGCCGCCTCTTCCGCCTTCGCGAACGCCATGCCGAACGAACGATCGATCCCCATCACCTCGCCGGTCGATTTCATCTCCGGTCCGAGCAGCGTGTCGACGCCGGGGAACCTGCTGAAGGGCAGGACGGCTTCCTTGACGGCGACGTGGTCGGTTTCGGGCGGCATGTCGCCGTGCGGAAGAACGCCGGCGGCTCGCAACGCGGCGAGCGATTCGCCGGCCTGTACGCGTGCGGCCGCCTTCGCGAGCTGGATGCCGGTCGCCTTCGATACGAACGGCACCGTGCGCGACGCCCGCGGGTTCGCCTCGAGGACGTAGACCTGACCGGCGCGCACCGCGTACTGCACGTTGAGCAGCCCGCGGACCCCAAGGGCGAGGGCCATCTTCTTCGTCGCGGCCGCGATCTCCGCGATCTGCGCGCGCGAAAGCGTGTGCGGCGGCAGGACACACGCGGAGTCGCCGGAGTGGATGCCGGCCTCCTCGATGTGCTCCATCACGCCGCCGATGTAGACGTCCGTCCCGTCGCAGAGCGCGTCGACGTCGACCTCGATCGCGTCTTCGAGGAACCGGTCGATCAAGATCGGATGCGCCGGGGAGACTTGGGCGGCGGTCTCGATGTAACGCGCGAGCATCGCGTCGTCGTACACGATCTCCATCGCACGGCCGCCGAGCACATAGCTCGGCCGGATCAGCACCGGATACCCGATCCGCGCGGCCGCTTCCTTCGCCTCGTCGAAGCTCGTCGCGACCCCCCACGGCGCGTGCGGCAGCTCCAATTCGGCGAGCAGCGTGCCGAAACGCCCCCGGTCCTCGGCGACGTCGATAGCATCGGGCGCGGTCCCGAGGATCCGGACGCCGGCGGCTTCCAGCGCGCGCGCGAGCTTCAGCGGCGTCTGCCCGCCGAGCTGCACCATCACGCCGATCGGCTGCTCCGCATCGACGATCTCCATCACGTCCTCGAACGTGAGCGGCTCGACGTACAGCCGGTCCGATGTGTCGTAGTCGGTCGAGACGGTCTCCGGGTTGCAGTTGACCATCACGACGTCGTAGCCGGCGTCGCGCAACGCGAAGCACGCGTGAACGCAGCAGTAGTCGAATTCGATCCCTTGCCCGATCCGGTTCGGCCCGGCGCCCAGGATGATGATCGTCGACTTCCGGTCGGCCGGGATCTCCGACTCGTCTTCGTAGGTGGAGTAGAAGTACGGCGTCTGCGCTTCGAACTCGGCCGCGCAGGTGTCGACGGACTTGTACACGGGGCGCAAACCCCATGAGCGACGGAGGCCTCCAACGGACTCTTCCGAGACGTTGCAGAGATGAGCGATCTGGGCATCGGAGAAACCGATGCGCTTGGCCGATCTGACAACGTCTTCAGAAAGCGTCGAACCTTCGAGGCGATGCCGTTCGGCACCGATCTGCGAGATCTGGGCGAGGAACCACGGGTCGATCCCCGTCTTCTCTGCCACGGTCTCGACCGGAATACCGGCTCGCAGTGCCGCTTCGACGGCGAAGATGCGGTCGGGCGTCGGGTGCGCTGCGCGCGCAAGCAGCTCGGACGGAGAGCCCACCGGGTCCTTCCCGTCGCCGTTCAGACCGGTCCGGTCTTGCTCGAGCGAGCGGATCGCTTTCTGCAGCGACTCTTTGAAGGTGCGCCCGATGCCCATCGCTTCGCCGACGGACTTCATCGCGCTGGTGAGCGTCGGGTCGGCACCGGGGAACTTCTCGAACGCGAAGCGCGGGATCTTCGTGACCACGTAGTCGATCGTCGGCTCGAACGACGCCAGCGTTTGCTTGGTGATGTCGTTCGGGATCTCGTCGAGGCGATACCCGACGGCCAGCTTGGCCGCGATCTTCGCGATCGGGAACCCGGTCGCCTTGGATGCGAGCGCGCTCGAGCGCGACACGCGCGGGTTCATCTCGATGATGACCTGGCGTCCGGTCTTCGGGTCGACGGCGAACTGGATGTTCGAGCCGCCGGTGTCGACGCCGATCGCGCGGATGCAGCGGATCGCTGCGTCTCGCATCTGTTGGTACTCGACGTCGGTCAAGGTCTGTTGCGGCGCGACGGTGATCGAGTCGCCGGTGTGCACGCCCATCGGATCGACGTTCTCGATCGAGCAGATGATCACGACGTTGTCGGCGAGGTCCCGCATCACTTCGAGCTCGAACTCTTTCCAGCCGAGGACGCTCTCTTCGATCAGCACTTCGCCGATCCGGCTGCGCGCCAAGCCTTCGCCGGCGATGCGGTCGAGCCCGTCCTCGCTGTAGGCGAAGCCGCTCCCCGCGCCGCCCAGCATGTACGACGGGCGGACGATAACCGGGTACCCGATCTCTTTCGCCAGCGAGCGCGCTTCGTCGAGTGAGTACGCCCAGCCGCTCCGCGGAAGGTCGATCCCCGCCTCTTGCATGCACACTTTGAACAGCCTGCGGTCTTCTCCGCGGCGGATCGCCTCAAGGCGCGCGCCGATCAGCTCGACGTTGTACTTGTCGAGCACGCCGCGCTCCGCCAGCTCGACGGCGACGTTCAACGCCGTCTGGCCGCCGAGCGTCGGTAGCAGCGCTTGCGGGCGCTCGCGCTCGATCACGCGCGCGACCGAGTCCGCGGTTATGGGCTCGACGTAGGTCCGGTCGGCGAACTCGGGGTCGGTCATGATCGTCGCCGGATTCGAGTTCACGAGGATCACGCGGAAGCCGTCGGCGCGCAGCACGCGGCATGCTTGTGTGCCCGAATAGTCGAACTCGCACGCCTGCCCGATGACGATCGGTCCCGATCCGACGATGAGGATCGATTCGATGTCGGTGCGCCGCGGCACCCTATCGCCACCCTTCGTACAGCCCGCGCTTCATCGCGGCTGCGTACAGCTCCCGGCTTTCGGCTGGGGAGATGAGCCCCATCGCAAGCGCGAACCGGTTCATGCCTTCGAGCGACGCAACGATCGACCGAAGCTTCTCCGACTGGCGCAGTGACTCGCGGCCCTTCTCTTTCGCCCCGATGCTCGCTTCTGCGGCGAGCTTCTCCTTCAGTGCGAGCGCGCGGTCGAATTCGTGCTTCAGCGTCGCGCGGGCCTTCGCGGCGAGGGCCTTGTCTGCCTTCGGCCGTTTCGGCGCCGCCTTCCCGCTCGGCTCGACGTCGCCGAGCGTCCGCAGCTTCTGGACGGTGACGCGCTCGCGCTTGGGCGCTTTCTTCTTGGCCGGCATCAGGCCTCCATCAGCTCGGCGAACCGATCGAACAGATAGCGCGCGTCGTGCGGTCCGGGCGACGCCTCGGGGTGGTACTGCACACTGAACGCCGGCACGTCGAGGCATCGCAGGCCTTCGCACGTGTCGTCGTTCAAGTTGACGTGGGACATCTCGACGCGGCCGAACACCTCCGCGTCGTCGAGGGACGCCGGGTCGACGGCGAACCCGTGGTTGTGGCTCGTCACCTCGACGCGTCCGTCATCGAGCCGCTTCACCGGCTGGTTGATGCCCCGATGCCCGAACTTCAGCTTGTACGTGCGCGCGCCCAGCGCAATGGCGAGGAGCTGGTGGCCCAGGCAGATCCCGAACACCGGCGTCGTCCCCAAGAGCTGCTTGATGTTTCCGATCGCAACCGAGACGGCGCCGGGGTCGCCCGGCCCGTTCGACAGGAACACACCGTCGAAGCTTCCGCCGGCGATATCGGACGCAGGGGTGTTCGCGGGGAAGACGGTGACGTCGCATGCGTGCTCCCCCAGCAGACGCAAGATGTTGAACTTGATCCCGTAGTCGTACGCGGCGACGCGGAAGCGTGGCTCCACGCCCGAGGGCCCGACGATGTCGGCGGCGCGGTACGGCTCCGGCGTGGTCACCGGGTCGACGAGATTGAGCCCGTTCATGTCCGGCGACTGAAGGACGCGCGCCCGGAGCGAGTCCGGGTCAAGATCCTCTGTTGAGATCCCGCCCCGCATCGCGCCCAGCGAGCGGATGTGCCGGGTCAGACGCCGGGTATCGATGCCTTCGATACCGACGATGCCTGCACCGGACAGATAGCCGTGCAGCGTCCCGGTCGCGCGATGGTTCGAGTACGCCTCGACGGCCTCGCGCACGACGAATCCCGCGACGCGCACGCGGGACGATTCCACGTCGGTCCCGTTGACTCCGTAGTTCCCGACGTGCGGGTACGTCATCGTCACGATCTGACCGTGATACGAGGGGTCGGTCAGCACCTCTTGGTAGCCCGACAGCGCGGTGTTGAAGACGACTTCGCCGAAGGTCTCCCCGCGCGCGCCGAAAGACGCGCCGCGGAACACGACGCCGTCTTCCAGAACGAGGATCGCGTCGGACATCGGCTAGCGGCCCTTCCGTGCCTTGCCCTTGGCCAGCGCCTTCCGCTTCCCGCGCGCTTGCTTCTTCCGTTCGCGATCCTTCGCCCAGCGAACCGGCTTGCGGTCACCCTTGCCCATCTGCGTCGCTCCCTTCGCGGACCGTGAACCGGCCCCGCAGCATCGTGTGGACGACCTTCCCTTTCAGCGTGCGCCCCGCGAACGGGGTGTTCTTCGACTTGCTGGCCAGCTTCTCCGGTTCGACGATCCACGCCGCCGTGGGATCGAACACGGCCAGGTTCGCCGGGGCGCCCGGTGCGATCGGCCCGCCGTGGCCGTCCAGGCCGCGCGCGCGCGCCGGCGCCGTGCTCATCGCTTCGATCAGTCTGAGCCATCCGAGCAGCCCGGGGTCGACCAATTCCGTGACGACGACGCCCAGCGCCGTCTCGAGGTTGAGCATCCCGCACGGCGCGAGGTCGAACTCGCGCTCCTTGTCTTCCGGTGGGTGGGGCGCGTGGTCCGTCGCGACGCAGTCGATCGTTCCGTCCGCGAGCCCTTTCCGCACCGCGTCGACGTCGTCGCGCGTCCGCAACGGCGGCGCGACCTTGTACACAGGGTCGTAGCCGCTCACCAGATCGTCGGTGAGCGCGAGGTGGTGCGGCGTCGCTTCGGCGGTGACGCGCACGCCGCGCGCTTTGGCGGCGCGGATCAGCTCCACGGTTCCGGCGGTGGAGACGTGCGGCACGTGCAAACGCGCGCCGGTCAGCTTCGCGAGCGCGAGGTCGCGCGCAACGATCACCTCTTCCGCTTCGGCCGGGATGCCGGCGATGCCGAGGATCGACGACACCTCGCCCTCGTTCATCTGCCCGCCGCTCGCGAGCGCGCCCTCCTCGGCGTGATTCGCGACCACCGCGTCGAACGCGCGCGCATACTCGAGCGCGCGGCGCATCAGTCCGGCCGACTGCACGCACTTCCCGTCGTCGCTGAAGAAGTTCACGCGCGCGCTGCTCGTCGCCATCTCGCCGAGCTCCGCAAGCTGCTCGCCCTGCAACCCGACCGAGATCG
>VAYV01000337.1 GCA_005883175.1 Actinomycetota bacterium | reverse complement strand
CCGGGCACCCAGTGCGTCAGCATGCCAACTTGCGGGTTGTAGTCCGACGGCACTTGCACGTCGATGCCGTTGCGCGCGCCGCCGATCGCTTGCCAGGCCTTGACGACCTGCTCGGCCATGAGGTGCGTCCCTCTTTCAGCTTGGGCGTACCCCATGTGGCCGTAGATCTTGTTGACGACGTCCCCTTGATCGAGCGCCCTCGGCACATGGCCGGCCGGGTAGACGAAGCGTTCGAACGGCGCCAGCCAGTCGCCGCTGATGAGGTCGTAACCGTCCAGAGACTCGCCGTGCTCGGCGTAGTTGACCCAGGTGGCGAGCGGCTGCGGGCTCTTGGGGTTGGTGATGTCGTCGAACCGCATGACGACGACGCCGTGGTCGTTGTCCATTAGCGGGTAGCCGGTCGGCGAGCCGTCCTCGTTGACGTCGGCGCCGGCGATGTTGCCTTGGAAGTCCCGGAACTGAACGGTTGTAGCGCCGACGCGCGCAGCGCGCATCGATCGCTCCGCCGCTTCGATCGCGTGCGCCATCGCGCGCGCCTGGTACTCGAAGAAGCGGATGTCCATCACGTCTTGGAACAGCCAGACACCCCACGCCGGCGTCGAGTAGTACGGCGAGTTGTGGTCGTGCGACGCGCTCAAAAGGATGTGGTCGTAGGTGACCTTGCTGCCGTCCTGCTGCAGGATCTGCGCCGCGCGCCTCGAGAGCATGTCCTGCGCCAGATAGTTGTCGTCCTTCACGAGCGCGATCGGGAGCGCGCCGCTCGCGTACTGGCCGGCCCCCGAGCCGACGTGCCAGGTGGCGTCGGCGACGCCGACCCCTGCGAGCAGCCCGTGCCAGGCCTTGGCGCCCGGCGTGGCGCCGGCGACACCGCCGGCCGTGAGGGCGACGGCGATCAACGCGTAGACGATGCGGCGCATGCAGCCTGTTTTCGACGGGCTGCTCGAGCTTCCCTGCCTACGGCCGGACCGGCGTCGCCGCGTCGTCCCCGACAACGGTCGTCCACGCGCGCACGCGCCAGGTCTTGACCAAGCCGTTCTTCACGTAGGGATCGTCGTTCGCGAACCGCTCGGCCACCGCCGGGGTGTCGCCCCGGAAGAACAGCACCGCTTGATCCGCGGGCTCGGCGAGCGCGCCTGCGAGGAGAAGCTCGCCGCGCGCGTGCGCGGCCCACGCATGCGTGAGGTGCGCGCCTCGGAACTCGGGCCGGCGGTCCAAGTAGTCGTCGGCGAGCTCGTAGATGAGCAAGTAGTGCGCCAAAGCTGCCTCCGTTCCCGATCGTCGCAAGCTAGGTCGTCCGGCAGGATCTTGACGAGCGACGCAGACGACATCCGGCTGCTGGCGCGCGGAGCCGTCGGCGTATCGACTCACCGTGTTTGAAGGGCGGACATCACGATTCGGGATCGAAACGCCAGCGCGTCGCGCCGTATGGTTCTGCAGTCGCGACCCCGTACGCCTCCGACGGGCGCATCTCGTAGAGATCCCACGGCGCCGGTCCTGCGCTTGGCGCGCTGTACTCGGCGGTGAGCGCGCCGTTCTCGGCGCGCGCCGGCCAGCCCTGCGCGGCGTAGCGCTCAGCGAGATCCTGAAGCGTCGTTTCGTCGGTCACCTTCGAGGCCGTCCCTTCGACGACGAGATCCAGATCGCCGAGTGAGACCGAGATCGCACAGCGGGTTTCGCGCGCGAGGTTTCGGCTCTTGCGCGTAGCCGGGCCGCTCGTGAAGTAGAACGTGTCGCCGACCCACAGCGCGCCGACGCCGGCGATGTGCGCGCGCCCGTCGGGGTCGGTCGTCGCCAGCCAGCACGTCCGGTTGCCGCTCGTGTCTTCGAGCTGCGGCACGGCGCGCGACCACTCGAGTGGCTCCGATCCGTAGATATCGAGATTCTTCACTTCGACCGTCATCGCCGATCCCTCCTCGCTCCGTTGCTCCTACCGTAACGTCGATCGAGCGGCCGTCGTCTCGACACGAAATGGGGGAGAGGATTGCGCCCTCGGATCTCGATCATGCGCGGCTTCCACGGCGGTTGCACGTCGTCGATCACGATGCTCGCGCGGCCGGTGCGCCCCACGTCGCGGAACTTCTTCGTCTGGCTCATCCGCAGTCCGCCGACGTCGATCGCATCCTGCTCGGCGTTGTATCGGAACGACGTCGGCACGACGTGTGGCTGACCGTCGCGCCCCACCGTCGCGATGCGGCCGAGTCGCTGCGACGCCATGTAGTCAATCTCTTCGGTGCTGAAGATGCTCATGCTGCGTGGAACGACTAGAGGGCGTCGCGCATTCCTCGCGTCACGCCTTGCTGAGGCCGACCAAGCTCCCCCAGGGGTCGGTGAACAGCGCGATCGTGGTGCCCGGCACGACCTCGG
>VAYV01000177.1:1270-14337 GCA_005883175.1 Actinomycetota bacterium | reverse complement strand
GCGATCTACGAAGAGGCGCTGGACGAAGGGATCCCCGTCAACGTGGTGGACGACCCGCCGCACTGCACCTTCATCGCGCCGTCGATCATCCGTCGCGGCGATCTGATGATCGCGATCTCGACGGGCGGAACGAACCCCGCGATGGCCGTTCGGATCCGCGAGCGTCTGGAGAAGGAGTTCGGTCCCGAGTACGAGACGTACTTCGATCTGATCAAGCGCTTGAAAGCAGAGGTCGATCAGGCACCGACGCAGCAAGAGCGGGCTGACGCCTGGTACCGGGTCGCCGATTCGAACGTGCTCGACCTCGTGCGCGCCGGCAAGATCGACAAGGCCTACGCGCGCGCCGTGGAGATGCTGGGAGCGCGCTAGTGTCGGTCCTCGTCGCCGGTCTCAACTACAAGAGCACGCCGCTCGACTTGCTCGAGCGGTTCTCGTTCGACGCGACCGAGCTTGCGAAGGCGCTGCACGCCGCGCGCGCCTCGGAACACGTCCGCGAAGCGGTCATCCTGTCGACCTGCAACCGCACCGAGGTCTACGCGGTTGTCGATGGCTTCCACTCCGGCGTCGGCGCCTTGCGCCAGTTCTTGTCCGAGTTCCACCACGTCGCACCGGAAGACTTCACCGACCGGCTTTACGGCTTGTACGAAGATGAAGCGGTGACGCACCTGTTCGCCGTCGCGTCCGGGATCGACTCGATGGTGGTCGGCGAGCCGCAGATCTTGTCCCAAGTCCGGCGCGCGTTCCGTACCGCCGATGAAGAAGGCGCGGTCGGCTCGACGTTGTCGGCGTTGTTCCGTCAGGCGATCCGCGTCGGGCGCCGCGCGCGCGCTGAGACGCAGATCGCGCGCAGCGCGTCGACGCTCGCGATGGCCGGTGCGACGCTCGCGCGCGCGGAGCTCGACTCGCTCGAAGGAAAGACGGTCCTCGTCGTCGGCGCGGGGAAGATGAGCGACCTCGCAGCGGTGGCTATCGCACAGGAGGGCGCGCGCGTGCTGATCGCGAACCGCACCGCCTCTCGCGCGCACATCGTCGCCGAGCGCGCCGGCGGCACGGCGGTCGCGATGGCCGATCTGCAAACAGCGCTCGTGGATGCCGACCTCGTTCTCGCCTCGACCGGTGCGTCCCAGCCGCTGATCACACGAGACATGGTGGCGGCTGCGATGGAGGACCGAGTGAGGCCGCTCGTCATATTGGATCTGGCCGTGCCGCGCGACGTCGAGCCGGCCGCGGCAGAGGTCGATCGCGTGACGTTGAAGGACATGGACGATCTGCGCGAAGCGGTGGCGCCGGACGGCGAGCAGCTCCGCGAGGTCGACCGGGTGCGAGACATCATCGGCGAAGAAGTGCCGAAGTTCCTCGCGTGGCAACGGACGCACGCGCTCGCGCCGCTGCTGCACGCGCTCCAAGCGCGCGCCGAGCACGTGCGCAGCGCGGAGCTCAAGCGCGCGGCGGGGTTGCTGGCGGACCTGGACGACCGTGAGCGCGAAGCCGTCGAAACGCTCACGCGGTCGATGATCGCGAAGCTGCTGCACGACCCGATGAAAGCCCTGAAGGAACAAGCCGGCACGGCCGGCGGTGAGGCCCTCGCCCGGGCGTTGCGTATGCTCTACGCGCTGCCGAACGACGAGGGGTAGGAGGGTCGATGCCCCGATCACGACCACCGGCGACACCATCGAAGGCGAGCTGCCGCCGCTGGGGGGCAAGGGCTTGTTCGTCAGCGACATCCAAGAGGCGCTGGCCGGCGGCAAGATCGATCTGGCGGTCCACAGCGCGAAGGATCTTCCCGCAGCGAGCACGGACGGCATCGTCCTGGCTGCGATCCCGAAGCGTGAAGACCCACGCGATGCTCTGCTCACGCGCACGGGGGCGGGGCTGAACTCGCTGCAGCCGGGAACGACGATCGGGACCTCATCGCTGCGCAGGCGGACCCAGCTGCTGGCTCTGCAGCGCGGGCTCGTGCCGACTCCGATCCGCGGGAACGTCGACACGCGGCTGCGCAAGCTATCGGATGGCGAGGTTCAGGCGCTCGTGGTCGCGTTGGCCGGCTTGAAGCGGCTGAACCGTGCCGACCGCGTGGCGGAGATCCTGCCGATCTCGATCATGCTGCCGGCGCCGGGCCAAGGAGCGCTCGCCGTCGAGTGTCGCGCCAACGACAAGATGATGCGCGGCGCGCTCGCGCAGCTCGACGATCCGATCGCGCGCGCGGCGTTCGACGCCGAGCGCTCGTTCATGCTCTCACTCGGCGGGGACTGCAATCTTCCGCTCGGCGCGCTGGCCGAAGCCGACGCGGAACGCGTTCGCATCCGCGGCCTCGTCGGGACGCTCGACGGCAAGCGCGTTGTGCAGGACCAGGTCGAAGGCGACGATCCGGAGAAGACCGGGCTCGAGCTGGCGGACCGGCTGCGCGCGATGGGTGCTGAAGAGATCATCGCGTCCGCGCGCGCATGACGAAAGCTCGTCCCCGGCGTACCTCTCCAGGATCGGTTGCTTTGGTCGGCGCCGGCCCCGGCGATCCCGGCCTGATCACCGTTCGTGGCCTCGCGCTCCTTCGCGGCGCAGACGTCGTCGTCTACGACCGGCTCGGGGCCGGCGCGCTGAAGCGCTTCGTGCGCCCGGACGCGAAGCGGGTCTACGTCGGCAAGCAACCAAAGCAGCACACCAAGACGCAAGCGGAGATCACGCACATCTTGATCCGCGAGGCGCGCGCCGGCCGCTCGGTCGTCCGGTTGAAAGGCGGCGACCCGTTCGTGTTCGGCCGAGGCGGGGAAGAGGCCGAGGCGCTTGCTGCGGCCGGCATCCCGTTCGAGGTCGTTCCGGGCATCACGTCGGCTATCGCCGGTCCCGCCGCCGCAGGGATCCCAGTCACGCACCGCGATGCGGCGGCGTCGGTGGCGATCGCGACCGCGCACGAAGCGCCGGGGAAGGCCGGCTCGCGCATCAACTGGGGCGCATTGGCTTCAGCCGACACGGCGATCTTCTTGATGGGGGTCGAGCGGCTTGCAGGCGTCGCGCGCGCGCTGATCGACGCAGGCAAGCCGGCGTCCACGCCGACGGCCGTGATCCAAGATGCGACGCTGCCGACGATGCGAACGGTGGCGGCGCCGCTGTCGCGGATCGCGTCGGCCGCGGCGCGCGCGAAGATCCGTCCACCGGCCATCACGGTGGTCGGCGAGGTCGTGTCGCTGCGCGACGTGCTCGGCGGCTGGGATACGCGGCCCCTGTCCGGGGTCCGCGTCCTGGTTACGCGCACGCGCGAGCAAGCTTCGGAGCTGTCGGCGATCCTCTCGGAGCTGGGCGCCGACGTGCTGGAGGCACCGGCGATCCGTATCGAGCAGCCCCGTTCGTTCGCGGCGCTGGACCGAGCGGTCTCGCGCCTTCGCGACGGCCGCTACGCGTGGGTCGTCTTGACGAGCGCCAACGGCGTCCGCGCGTTCGCCGCTCGCTTGCGCGCAGCGGGTCTCGACGCGCGCGCGTTCGCCGCGGCGAAGGTCGCCGCCGTGGGGCCGGGGACCGCCGATGCGCTCGCGTCGCTCGGCATCGTTCCCGACCTCATCCCGCCGAGCTTCACGACCGATGCGATCGGGAAAGCGTTCCCGAAGGGGTCGGGACGCGTCCTTCTGGCGCGCGCCGACGTCGTCGAACCGGGCCTCGAAGAGGCGATGGCGCGCAAAGGGTGGGACGTCGAGCGCCTGGTCGCGTACCGCCTTCGCGGCCAGACCTCGATGGCGCCGGAGATCCGGCGTGCGGTTCTCGACGGCGAGGTCGACGTGCTCACGTTCGCGAGCGGGGGAACGGCGCGCGCGTTCATGAAGCTCCTCAAAAGGAAACCGCCGGCACGGACGAAGGTCGTCTGCATCGGTCCGGTCACCGCGAAGGCAGCGCGCGCGGCAGGCCTGCGGGTCGCGGCGGTCGCGCGCGTGCACACGATCCCCGGCCTCGTGGCTGCCGTTGTGGACGTCGCCGGAGCGAAAACAACCGGTTCGCCGCGTCGCGCGCGCGCGCGTTAGTCTTCAGTCATGCCTCGTTTCCCGTCTTCCCGCTTCCGGCGTCTCCGCCGGACGGAAGCGTTGCGACGTCTGGTAGCGGAGACGACGCTGGGTACCGGTGATCTCGTCGCGCCCCTCTTCGTCAAGGAGGGGATCACCGATCCGGTGCCGATCACTTCCATGCCCGGGCACGCGCAACACACACTGGAGTCGGTTCGAAAAGAGGTCGTGGAGATCGCCGGTCTCGGCATCCCCGCCGTGATCCTCTTCGGGATCCCGATCGAGAAGGACGCCGTCGGAACGCAAGCGGACCGCGAGGACGGGATCGTGCAGCGCGCGCTGCGCGAGCTTCGCGCGGAGGTCGGCGGCGACCTGGTGCTGGTCGCCGATCTCTGTTTGGACGAGTACACCGATCACGGGCACTGCGGGGTGCTCGCCGCGGACGGGAGCGTCGATAACGACGCCACGCTCGCTCGGTACCGCTCGATCGCGCGCGCGCAGGCGGCCGCAGGCGCCGACGTCGTCGCGCCGAGCGGGATGATGGACGGCCAGGTCGCGGCCATCCGCGACGCGCTGGACGGCGACGCCTTCACCGACACTGCGATCTTGGCTTACGCGGCGAAGTTCGCGAGCGCGTTCTACGGGCCGTTCCGCGACGCGGCCGAGTGCGCGCCCCAGTTCGGCGACCGCAGCGCGTACCAGATGGACCCGCCGAACGTTGATGAAGCCGTGCGCGAAGCGCTGCTCGACGTCGAGGAAGGCGCCGACATCGTCATGGTCAAGCCCGCGCTGCCGTATCTCGACGTGGTGCGCGCGGTCGCCGATGCGACCGGCGCGCCGGTGGCCGCCTACAACGTCAGCGGGGAGTACTCGATGCTCAAGGCCGCCGCCGCGAACGCGTGGCTCGACGAGACGCGCGCGATGCTCGAGACGTTGATCGCCATCAAGCGCGCCGGAGCCGATTTCATCGTGACCTACTTCGCTAAAGACGCCGCGCGCACCCTGCAGGAGGGCTGATGCAGTACCGCAAGCTCGGGAACACCGGCATCGAATGCTCTGTCGTCGGCTTCGGTGTGTGGACCGTGACGGCCGGGTGGTGGGGCAACTACACCGCAGAGGAAGCGATCCGCCTGATGCGGAAGGCGTACGAGCTCGGCGTCACCGTGTTCGACACGGCACCGACGTACGGCCCCGTGGGGTATGCGGAGGAGATCGTTGCGCGCGCGCTCGGCGACGTCCGCGACCGCGTGGTGTATTCGACGAAGTTCGGCTACGACACCGAGATCGACTGGTCCTACGAAGGACATAAGGAGCGGCCGCAGCGGACGGATCCCGCATTCACGCGGCGCGCGGTCGATGCGTCGCTGACGCGGCAAGGTGCGCGCATACGGGGTCTCGATCGGACCGAAGATCGGCTGGCGCGACGAAGGCCTCAAGGCGTTGCGCACGCGCCGGACGGACGCGTTCATGCTGATCCACAACCTGCTCGAGCAAGACCCCGGCCGCGACTTCATCGAAGCGGCGCGCCCGGCCAACACCGGTCTGATGGTTCGCGTTCCGCATTCGAGCGGGCTGCTCGAAGGGACCTATACGAAAGACACGACCTTCGATGAGTCGGACCACCGCTCGTTTCGCACGCGCGACTGGCTGATGGAAGGTCTGGCGAAGCTCGAGAAGCTCGAGTTCTTGACCGATCGGATGACGATCGGACAGGCCGCGATCAAGTGGCTGCTCGCCGAGCCGCTCATCACGAGCGTGCTCCCGAACATCTACCGCGACGAGCAGCTCGAAGAGTTCGTTGCCGCGGCCGACAAGCCCGACCTGACCGACGAACAGATGACGTTGGTCGCGGACCTTTACGACCGGAACTTCGACCTGGTTGCGAGCAGCTAGCGGCCGTCGCCGCGTTGACCGCCGTCGCGGCGGTCGCGCACGATCTCGCGGATCAGGAACCACCAGGCGGTGAACACCGTGGCCAAAGCGGCGCGCTGGATGATCTCCGTGTGCGCGCCCGGCGCCAGCGCGGCCGCGCGCCCGAGCAGCAATCCGCTCAGGGCGCCGACGACCACGATGGTGATGAGCCAGTGCGGGCTCAAGCGCTTGCGCGCGCTGCGGTAGAGCAGCGTGCCGCCGAGCAACCCCAGGACCCCGATCGCACCGGTCTCCATACGGGCGGATGCTAGCGCACGCCCGGCGCCGGCGGAAGGGGCGATTTTGCTAACGACGATGGTGCATCGGGCCCATATGCGCATCGCGCCGGCGCTGAGCGGCCGGTAGCCTTGGGCCTCGTGAGCAGGTCCGACGATCTCTTCAAGCGCGCACAGGAGGCGATCCCGGGAGGCGTGAACTCGCCGGTGCGCGCGTTCCGCGCCGTCGGCGGGACCCCGCGGTTCATCGCATCCGCGCGCGGCTCACACATCACCGACGTCGATGGGAGAGAGCTCGTCGACTACGTGATGTCGTACGGCGCGATCCTGCTCGGCCACGCCGACCCGCGCGTCGTCGAGGTGGTTCAGCGTGCGGCCGAGCGCGGCTCCTCCTACGGCGCTCCGACGGAGGCGGAGATCGTGCTCGCCGAGCGAATCGAGGAAGCGATGCCTTCCATCGAGCGGCTGCGTTTGGTCTCCTCGGGCACGGAAGCCGCGATGAGCGCCGTCCGCCTCGCGCGCGGTGCGACCGGCCGCCCGAAGATCATCAAGTTCGCGGGCTGCTACCACGGACACAGCGACGGGCTGCTCGCGCGCGCCGGTTCGGGGGTTGCGACGCTCGGCCTTCCCGACTCGCCCGGCGTCACGGAAGCAGCGGCAGCCGATACCGTCGTAGCCCCCTACAACGACGTCGGCGCGGTCTCGCGGATATTCGACGAGCTCGGAGACCAGGTAGCCGGTCTCATCGTGGAGCCGGTCGCGGCGAACATGGGCGTGGTGCCGCCGGCGCCGGGGTTTCTCGAAGCCCTGCGCGCGCGGTGCGACGGCATCGGCGCGGTCCTGATCTTCGACGAGGTGATCACCGGGTTCCGTCTCGGGCTCGGCGGCGCGCAAGGTCGCACCGGCGTGCGCGCGGACCTCACCTGCTTGGGGAAGGTGATCGGCGGCGGCCTTCCCATCGGCGCGTTCGGCGGGCGGGCCGACCTGATGGATCACGTCGCCCCGGCGGGACCCGTCTATCAAGCGGGGACGTTGAGCGGCAACCCGCTCGCGGTCGCCGCCGGGCTGGCGGTGCTCGACGCGATCGAAGAAGAGCCGCCGTACGAGCGCCTGGACGTCCTCGCCAGCACGCTCATCGAAGCCCTGACGAACGCCGCGCGCACAACCGGCGTCCCGCTGACGATCAACCGCGAGGGCTCATTGTTCTCCGCGTTCTTCACCGAGCAGCCCGTCACCGACTACGAGAGCGCGCGCGCGCAGTCCGCCGGCGCGTACGCGCGCTTCTTCCACGGGATGCTCGCCCGAGGGATCGCCCTCGCTCCGGGCGCGTTCGAAGCCTGGTTCGTGTCGGCCGCGCATACCGATACCGACGTTCGGAAGACGGTCGACGCGATCGGGGACGCGATGAAGGAAGCGGCGGCGCTCGGCTAAGCCGGTTGCAACGCGGCTTCGCGGGCCTTCTGCGCTTTCTCGTAGCGAGCGAGGAACCACACGTGGACGGCGAAGGCCAAGATCCCCACGATCAAGAAATACAGCGCGTACAGGTAGATCTTGCCCTTGTTGCGGTACGCGAACACGAGGACCTCGGGATGCTTCGACGACGCGGGGATGTCCACGCCGAAGAGCAACGGCGTCCCGGACTTCGAGAACGCGACCTTCGCTTGGGGGAACGCCTCCTCGTCGGGGGTCGCAGGAGGCACGCCGGCGGCGCGGAAGTTCCAGTCGGTCGGGTCCGTGGCGGGGAGCTTCTTGTTCGCGTCGAGCGCGGCGAGCGCTCCCTGAACGACGGTTCGTACCGTTGCGAACTCACCTTTGGAGTCGACGTTGCCGGAGAACAGCGTTCCGATCGGCTTCCAGGTCGACCCGGTCGGGAACGCGTTCAACGTGTCGTTGAAGACCTTCCCTTGATCGCTCGTTTGGAGGCACGGGATCCATTGCGCTTCCGCGCCGCGCGGCCCGGTGCCCGGCGTCGTGCCGGGAAGCCCGAACAGCCACATCGCCGACAGCAGGATGATCCACGCCATCAACGACACCATGAGCACGAGGTAGCCGAGGCGCGCGCCGAAGTTCGATGCGAGCAGCATGTAGATGCTGCCGATCAGCACGGCGACGGCGATCACCAAGCCGAGGACGGCTTGCCACCCGGTCCAACAGCCGTCGCAGCCGAGCGGGATGAGGTGCAGGAAGCCCATCGTCATCTCACCTGGATGCTCTCGATGAACTGCACGAGGGCTTCGATCGCGGGGTCGCCGAGCCCGGCCCACGCCGGCATCGACGGACGGTTGATGTTGAGCCGCCCATCCATGATCGTCTTGGTCACTTCGTCGCGTGTGTTTCGCTGGAGCTCAACGGTGAGGTTCGGACCCACGCCCCCCTTCGCGTTCGCTCCATGGCAGATCGCGCAGTTCGCTTCGAAGAGGGCGGCTCCATCGATGGTCGTCGCCTCGGGGAACGGCTGCTGGATGCTCTGCAGGAACGCAACGATCGTGTCGACCTGTCGGCTGTTCAGCGGGCCGCCGAAGGGGAGTCCCCAGGTCGGCATCGGAGTTCCCGGACGCCCACGGTTGATCGCGTCGTAGATGATCTGCGTGATGTCGTCGGTGTTTCGGCCGCCCTTCGTGTACCGGTCGTAGATGTACTTCAACGGCGGCTCGGCGTACTTCCGTGAGATCCCGTCGATCACGTAGTCGCGAGCGCCGCCGCTCGCGTCGAGCCCGTGGCACTGCGCGCACAGTGTTTGGAACTGCTGCTTCCCCTGGTCGACCGTTTCGGTTGCGATGGACTTCTGCTTGCTCGCGAGACGTGCCGGCTCGTGCCACCAGTACGCCGGCAACCACAGCGCGATGATCAGAAGGGCGACACCGCCGAGCAGCATGTACCGGATGAGCACCTTGCTCTCGAGCTCTTCGTCGCTCGGGCCGGGTCGGAACGCGGAGGGGATCCGTGCCTTGCGCCGCCCACGAAGTTCTCCCGCCGCGGTGACGACGAGCAACAATCCGAAGACGGCCAGCCCGCCGATGACTGCGATCGCGGTCCCGACGCGGGAGTTGATCGCAAGGATGCTCGCGACCACTAGTGGCCACCCACCGGTGCGACGCAGAACGGACCTTCGGGGTCCTGCCCAGTCGTGTTCGTCCCGCGAGGCGGCCCGGTCTGGATGTTGCCGGTGTCGATCGTGAGCGTGCTGCCGGTCAGCGTCAGCGGCATGCGGTCGAGCCCGCGCGGTGCCGGGCCGAGCTTGTACTCACCGGCGCGGTTGTACTTCGACCCGTGGCAGGGGCACTCGAACCACTGCGATGCTTGGCAGAACGGGACCCGGCAGCCGAGGTGGACGCATCGCTGGTACAGCGCCATCAGGCCGCCGGCGAGCAAGCCGGCGTCCTTGTAGATGCCTTGTTTGTCGTTGGTCGGGTCGTAGGGCACGAGGTAGAAGCGGCCCGGCGCGAAGTAGAAGGGGAGCTTCGTCTGCGTGATCTGCGCCTTAACGTCGTCGACCGAGGTCGCGAGGGTGATCTTCCCTCCGAACCCGCCGCCGAGGCTCGGCCACAGGAACGCGAGGCTGGCCGCGCCGAAGTCGAGCATCGCGAGCCCGAACGCGGCGCCGAGCAGCCTGCGGAAGAAGGCGCGCCGCGTCATCTGACGCGGTTTTCCGACGAGCGGCCGCGGCGGACCCTGCTCGCCCGCGTGCCGCGGGCGGATGATCGCCAGGATGTTGATCGCCATGAGGCCGAATCCGAGCCCCGCGATGGTGGCGGCAAGTCCGATTATGACCCACGTTCCAGCACCGATCTTTGCGATCAAGTCTGTTGTTCCCCCTGCCTAGAGATCGAAGAAGACTCCGGTCTTCCACGGCCAGATGAAGTTGTAGCCGGGGCCGCGGAAGAGCACACCGAGGATGACGAGGACCGACCAGAACATCATGAAGATCGTGAAGAGGATGATCGCAAGCTTCCGCCGGTGAGGTTGCATGCTCGGGTTCTTGTCCGCATACGGAACGGCCATCAAGCCGAACAGGCCGAGACCCGGGATCGTCACGCCGGCCACCTCCGGGTGGAAATAGCGCAGCAGCTCCTGCAAGCCGAGGAAGTACCACGGCGCTTTCGACGTTCACCTTGTCGTCCTGCCGCTTCACCGTGCGCTGGATGCCCTCGGGGGGAACCACGGCGAGCAGCCGGTGGACCTCACCGCCGCCGAGCCCTCGGCCGCCGCCCCCGTTGCCCGTCGCAGTGCGTCCGGTCGCGGCCGCGACGCGCGCGGCGCGCTCTTCGGGAGTGAGTCGCTCGACGACCGCGGTCGCGGGACCGGTTGCCGCCGGGGCGGCAGGCCCGGCTGCTGCGGGAGCCGGTGCACCGGCCGGTGCAGCTGCGGGAGCTTCCGCCGGCGCGCCTTCTGCGGGCGCGGCTTTCGGCGTGCCCGGAGCGGCGGGGCCGCGCGTCTTGCGAACGTACGCCGACTTCGCGAGCGCGCGCGCGACGCGTTCAGGTTTCCCTTCGGCGATTGCCTTGTCGAAGGTTTCCTGATCGATGCCGACTTCTTCGCGATCCGCCATGAGCTCTCCTAGAGCGGCCCGCTGATCCCGCCGTCCTTACGGATCCGCCAGAAATGGACGGCCATAAGGAGCACGGCGATAAAGGGTAAGGCTAAGACGTGTAAGACATACCAACGGATGAGCGTCGGCGGCCCACCGCCCAGATCGCGAGCTGGTCCCACGGGAGCAGGTAGCCGGTGAACGAAAGCAGCAAGGTGATCTGGAGCAGGTTGACGCCGACGACCCAGTTGAACTCGCGGGGCGGCTTGTACGCGCCGTGGTAGAAGACGCGCGCCATGTGCAAGAACACGGTCAACACCATGAGTTGCGCCGCCCAGCGGTGCATGTTGCGGACGAGCTGCCCGAACGTGATCGCCTGCGACAGGTCCTGCATGTCCTTGTAGACCTGGGCCGATTGGAGGTCGACCGATGGCCGGTAGAAGAACATCAGGTAGATGCCGGTGATCGTCAGGATCGTGAAGAGGAAGAACGACAAGCCGCCGAGGCAGAACGTGTAGGTCAGCTTCAGGCCGTGGCGCTTCACCTTCACCGGGTGAAGGTGGTAGAGCACGTTGTTCATCGTCGCGAGCGCGCGGTCGCGCGACGTGTCGCGGTAGCCTTTGCGAAGGAACGAGCCCGGCCGGAAGATCGACTTCCAGACCTGCGAGTCCTGCGTCTTGTCCCGCAGGAGCTCCAGCTGTTCCGTCAGGAGCGGCTTGTTTTCCTTGGCCACGTTCTTCCCCCGGTGAAGCTGCTACTTCTTCGCTCGATCTCCGACGGTGATGTAGAACAGCGCGTCCGACGGGCACCGGTCCACGCAGATACCACAGCGTGTGCACTCGGTGTCGTCGATCACGAACACGGCGGCCGCGTTGCCGGACTGATCCTTGATCGCGGCGGAGTCCGCGTCCGCAACGATCTCGCCCGAGAGCATGTAGATGCAATCCCACGGGCATACGTCTTCGCAGGCACGGCACAAGATGCAGAGGTCGGCCTCGAGGCCGATGTGCCTCTTGGGTTTCACCCTTTGTTGCAGCCAGTTCGGGTCGACGACCTTGAGGTCGTACTCGTCGTAGAACTGAGGCTTGTTCGACTGTGCCGACATTACTTGTAGCCTCCCGTCGCTTCGGGCTTCGACTCACCCGGAGCAAGCTGCTTCGGGAACTTCTTCTGCCAGATCAGGAATCCCACGACGAAGCCGCCGAGCACGACCCCGTTCTCGATCACGACCGCGGTGTCCTTGACTGCCTGCTTGATGCACTGCGCGTCGATCGCCGTGCACCCCTGGCCTCCCCAGTGGAGGTGCGAGTCGGAGAAGTACAGCCACCAGCTGGGTATCACGGCAAGGAGCCGGAGCCCGAGGATGGCGAGACCGAAGGCGGCGAGCGAGGCCTTGACCCATTCGCTCTTCACGCGCGACGACGCGAGGAGAAGGGCGATCGCGATCCCGATGAAGAGGAGTTCATAGAGAAGAAGGACGGGGTTCGCCGTGTCGGGGTAGGTGAGATCGGTGATTGCGATCAACGACCAACAGCCTCCTACGAAGTCCGCACGGGGATTATACGGGGGAGTCCGAGCCCATTCCCAAGCAGCGGAGATGCCTCCTCATCGCTTGTGACATTGTTCACAAGAGCACCCAAAAAATAAGGTCGAGCAGGCCGGATTATCTCCCGCTCGCGCGCGCAAGCGCAACCGCGCGCATGTGATTACGTGATGCCGAAGTCGGTCTTTATCTTCTGACGGAGGGTCTTGGCGTCGAGCGCGCCGATGTTCAACTCCTTCACGATGCCCCGAGCGTCGACGAAGACCGTGATCGGCATGGCCGGCCGGAGCGGATTCTGGAAGTGCCCGTAGAGCAACCCGTGCGGGTCGAACGCGAGCTTGTAATGAACGCCGGTTCGCTTCGCGAAGGCTTGACCTGCCCCCATCGTCTCGCCCTGCAGGTTGAGGACGTTGATGCCGACGAAGGCAACCTTGCCGCCTAGTGACGCGTAGACCTGCTGGAACGCCGGCATCTCGCCGATGCACTGGATGCACCAGGAGGCCCAGAAGTTGAGCACCGTCGGCTTCCCTCGCAGGGTGGCCAGGCGAAGCGTCGGCGACCCGTTGAACCCCTCGAATGTGCAATCGGGAAGGGGCTTGCCCGGCGAGGTGAAGCTGTGGGGTGTGCACGGCGGGAAGGGATTGGCGTTCGTCGACTTCGTACACCCCGCGCCCGTCAGAAGAGATAGGACGAAGAGTAACCGAAGCGCGCGCACGCACAGATTGAGTCGCAAAACAGCGACGCTTGCCGGTCGTCGGCAGCCCGATTACGGCGTTGCTACAGTCGGCCCGAGATGACTCGCCGCCGCGTGATCAGCCTTACTACCTGTGGGATCGTGCTTGTCGTCTTCCTCGTGGGGTGCA
>VAYV01000177.1:0-1158 GCA_005883175.1 Actinomycetota bacterium | reverse complement strand
TTCGTCGGCATCAACGCCCGTCGAGATCAGAAGGCGGCGGCCCTCGCTTTCCTCGATCAGTTCCATGTGACCTATCCATCTGTCTTCAACCCCGACTCATCGATAGCGTACGACTTCCGCGTACGGTTCATGCCGGCGACATTCGTTATCGATCGGCAAGGCCGGATAGCGGCAGAGTTCATCGGCGCGATCGCGAGCCAAAGTGTGTTGCGCGCGATCGTCGATTCGGAGCTGACATGATCATCGTCCTCGTGGCGTCCGCCGGCGTCAAAGGGGCGCTGCTCGGTCCAGTCGGATTCATCGTGGCGCTATTCGTCGGCACGGTTTCGTTCTTCTCGCCATGCATCTTGCCGCTCCTTCCCGGTTATCTCTCGTTCGTCTCGGGGCTCTCGGGCGAAGAGGCGGAGCAGACGAGGGCCGCGCGCCGCCGCACGTTGCTCGGGATCGGCCTGTTCGTTCTCGGGTTCGCAACTATGTTCACGGCACTCGGGATCGCAGCGAGCTTCGTTGGAGGCTTCCTGCTGAAGCATCTTGCCGGCATCAACCGGATCGCCGGCGCCGTCGTCATCGTCATGGGCCTCGCATTCGTAATCCCGGGACTCTTCCCGTTCCTCGAGCGAGAGCGTCGGCCCTTCTTAAACAAGGTGAAGCCCGGAGTCGCCGGCGCATACCCGCTCGGTCTCGCGTTCGCCGCCGGATGGACCCCCTGCGTAGGCCCTGGTCTCGGTGTGCTGCTCACGCTCGGCCTTACGCAAGGACAGGCCTGGCGCGCGGGGCTCTTGCTGTTCTTCTTCTCGATGGGATTCGGGATCTGGTTCCTGCTCGCCGGTCTCGGTTTGCGCCGCGCGTTCACCGCATCGAAATGGCTGCGCGCGCGTCTCCGTATCGTGCAGGCGATCGGCGGACTCTTCATGATCGCGATCGGCGTCCTGTTGATCACCGATCAGTGGAACAACGTGATCGCACCGCTCCAGCGGCTCATCAACCGATACGCACCACCGATCTGATGATCACGTTCGCGAGCGTCGGCGGCGCGATCGTGCGCGCTCTCCACCTCTCGGCGTCCATGACGTGGGAGGTCCTCTGGGCGTTGATCTTAGGATTCACCTTGTCTGCCGTCGTTGAAGCCGTTGTGTCGAAATCCGAGATGAGCAGGCT
>VAYV01000176.1 GCA_005883175.1 Actinomycetota bacterium | reverse complement strand
CGGCTACGCGATCTTTGTCGACCAGAACGCCTCCGTTGATGGCTGGGCGAAGGCGTCGGTGACGAACCCTCCCGACCCGATCACGTGCGGAGGCGCGAATCCCGCGAACTACAAGGTGCGGGCCGACGGCGGAGCCACCATCGGCGGCGACGTGACAACGTGGGGAACGTTCACGGGGTCCGGGACGGCCGGCGGCACGGTGAACAACAACGTTTGCACCGCCGCCCCGGCCGCGATCGCGATGCCGGCCTTCACGTACTCGGCGAGCAACTACGACCCGACGACGCTCCACGAGTTCGGCACGGCGACAACGAGTTCCGCGACCGCCGTCTCGGACTTCCAGAGCTACCTCTCGAGCCACAGCAACCAGCTTTCGGGCACCTTCTACATCAACCAGTCCTCGCCGGTGAACCAGGACAATCGCATCGACCTGACGAAGGCGGTCGTCACAGGGGATCTGAATATCATCACCAACACGCCGATCTTCACCAACGGGACGACGGACCAGACGACCAACGCAGTAGCGATCCTGGTCTCGACGTACAAGCCGCCGACGGGGAGCAACTGCGATCTCAACCAAGACAAGAGTGAGTGCGCCGTCCACCTGAAGAACAACTTCGCGACGTCGGGAAACACCGCCGTCCTCGTCTACACGCCGTACGGTCCGGTCGCGGTCAAGAACAACGCGATCCAGTTCGGAGCGATCTACTCGGACAGCATCCAGATCAAGAACAACCAGAGCCTTACGTACGACTCCCGCATCGAACGTGTGGTCGGCTTCGGCGACACCACGCTCGAGGTCACCAAGTGGCTCGAGGTCAAGCCTTAACGGAACCACCGGCTTCCTGCGCTAGCCTCAGATAACTTGATCCCGGAGGACGCGTGCTCGCAGCCGGCATAACCCTGGCCTCTTTGATGGGCCTGGTATTCGGTAGTTTCGCGAACGTGGTGGTTCACCGCGTTCCGCTGAAGCAGTCGGTGGTGCGCCCGGCGTCACGCTGCCCATCGTGCGGGGTCGCGTTGCGCGCGCGCGACAACATCCCGGTGTTGTCCTGGCTGCTCCTTCGGGGGCGATGCAGGAACTGCGGCGCGCGCATCTCGCCCCGGTACCCGGCGATCGAGATCCTGACGGCGGTCCTGTTCGGCCTCGCCGCGTGGCGGATACGCCCGGCGACCGACCTGGTGGCGTACCTCCCGCTGTTGTGGGTGCTTGTCGTGCTGTCGTTCATCGACCTGGAGCACAAGTTGCTCCCCAATCGCATCGTCGTCCCGGCGTTCATCGCGGGTGTAGCGCTGCTCGGGGTCGCGGCCGCTCTCGGTCCGGGCGTCGGCGCATGGGTGCGTGCGCTCTTTGGTGCCGCCGTCGCCTTCGGCTTCTTCTTCGTGCTGGCCCTCATCTCGCCGCGTGGGATGGGCATGGGAGACGTAAAGCTGTCCGCGGTTCTCGGCCTCGGGCTCACGTACCAAGGCTGGGGCAGGCTGCTCGTCGGTTTCTTCATCTCGTTCCTGGCCGGCGCCGTCGGAGGGATCGGCTTGATCGCCGCGCGCCGCGCGGGGATGAAGAGCGAGGTCCCGTTCGGGCCCTACCTGGCGCTGGGGACCATCGTGTCGATCCTCTTCGGCGGGCCCATTGTCCACGCTTGGCTCCACCAGTAAGCCGATGTACCTGCGATAACGCGTTTCTCCCTTCAGGAAGCGGCCGTCCGAGCCGATGTCTACTGATGCTGTATCCAGCTATTGACATGAAGATGTAACTGGAGTTAACTGCGGCTGCCATTGTTGCTCATGTTGAAGATGTTCAAGCTGGTGCAGGAGCCGGTCGGGTGAGGATCGCCGGTGACGGCGAGCAGGGGGAGCGTGAAGAGCCATGGCGAGAAAGACCCCGTACGTCGGGGACCGCCTGCTCACGGTCATGGAAGTCGCCGCGTTGATGCGCGTGTCCAACATGACCGTGTACCGGCTGATCAAGAGCGGCAACCTCGCCGCGATCAGGGTTGGCAAGAACTATCGCATCCGCGAGAGCGACGTCGACAACTACCTCTCGGATAGAGCGGTCCGCGTGACGAACATCTGAGCGAGCCTTCACGGTGGCAAAGACAACCATCGGTCTCGATATCGGCACCAGCGCCGTTCGCGCTGCAGAGATCCGCGGCGCGGATACGGGCGTCCTCATCCGGTTCGCGCAGCTGTCGCTTCCGGCGGGCTCGGTCGTGGGCGGAGAGATCACCGACACCGAGGCGGTCGCGGCGGTGATCCGAGACCTCTGGAAGCAGGGAGAGTTCAAAGGCAAGCGGGTCGCCGTCGGGGTCGCCAACCAGAGCGTCGTCGTTCGCCAGGTGGACGTCCCGAAGATGGACGAGGCAGAGCTTGCGAGCGCGCTCCGGTATCAGGTCCAGGATTACATCCCGATCTCGATGGACGACGCGCTGCTCGACTTCATGGTGCTGGACGAGTTCGAAGGCGAAGAGCATGCGCCGATGCTGCGGGTCCTCGCCGTTGCCGCCCAGAAAGACATGGTTGCCAATGTCATGGCTGTGCTCGATCGCGCAGGCCTCGAGCCCGTCGTCGTCGATCTCGCGCCCCTCGCCGCGATGCGTGCGCTCGTCGAGCCGATTCCGTCGATACTGAACGAACGCTCCGCCGAAGCCATCATCGATATCGGCGCCGGCGTCACCAACGTTGTCGTGCACGAGGACGGCACGCCCCGTTTCGTACGCATCTTGCCGTCCGGTGGGAACGACATCACCAATGCGCTCGTTGCGGAGCTGCGCGTTTCGGTAGACGACGCGGAGGCGCAGAAGCGCGTTGTCGGCTTGCAGCCGGAAGGCGCCTCGGTCGAAGCCGGCGTGGCAACGGTCATCGAGCAGCGCGCGCGCGCCTTCATAGACGACGTGCGCCGGTCGATCGACTTCTATCAGTCGAGCCCGGACCAAGCGAAGATCGCGCGCGTGCTCGTGATCGGGGGCGGGAGCCGGCTTCCCCGCCTCGCCGAGCGGCTCGCGACGGCGCTGCGCCTCCCCGTCGAGGAAGGACAGTCCTTCTCGCGGGTAAAGATCTCCGACGACATCCGACTCACCGACGAGCAGCTTGCGGAAGCGTCGCGCGTCGCAGCGACCGTCGTCGGACTGGCCCTGGAGCCGGAATGACCACCCGGCGCATCAACCTGCTGCCGCCCGAGCGCGAGGAGCGCAGGCGCGCGCGGCAGATCACGACGACCATCGTGGCCGCCGGCGTCGCCCTCCTCGTCCTCCTCGGGCTCGTCTACGCGGCCGAGTTCGTCCGCCTCAACGGTCAGAAGCACGCCCTGGAGACGCAACAGGCGACGAACGCTTCGCTGCAGAGTCAGGTGGCACAGCTTTCACAGTTCCAGCAACTCGAAACACAGCTGCAGGGAAAGACGACGCTCCTAAACAACCTCACGGAAGACGAGGTTCGCTGGAGCGTGATCCTTGCGGACGTGAGCCTCGTCATCCCCAGCGACACCTGGCTCACGAACTTCACCGCAACGGTGACGGCGGCCGGGACGCAGTCGGGCCCCGGTGCAACCAGTGCGACTCCTCTCGGCACCATCCAGCTGACCGGAACCACGTTCTCGCATCTCGATGTGGCGAAATGGCTCACGCGGCTCGCCGGCGTCGACGCATTCACGAACACGTACCTCTCGCTGTCCAGCAAGAGCGTCATCGGCGCGACGAACGTCGTCGAGTTTAACTCGAGCGTCCAGATCTCCGATCAAGCCCTCCGTCGCAACCAGCCGGGGGCGGAGCGACAGCCATGAACACGCGGCGTCAGGTCATCGTCGCGGCCGTCGCCGCCGTCGTTGTGACGGCGCTGTTCTTCTTCGTCCTGTTGAAGCCGAAGCTCAACGAGATCTCGAAGATCCGGAGCGACGTTCAAACGGCTCGCGCCGAAGAGGACACGCTGAACACCCAGCTGGCCCACCTAAGAGACGTCAAGAAGAATGCGCCGGAGACCATGGCGAAGCTGGCGGCGCTGTCGCAGTACGTGCCCGCGACGCCCGACCTCCCGGGGTTCATCCAGCAGGTTCAGAATGCCGCGACGGCCTCTACCGTGGACCTGCAGTCGATCGCGCCGAGCCCGCCGGCCGACGTTAACAACGCGTCCGGCGTCCAAGCGATCGCGGTCACGCTGACGGCGCAAGCCGGGTTTTTCCGCATCGAAGATTTCCTTGCGCGACTCGAGAACCTTCAACGCGCGGTCGAGGTGCGCGCGATCTCGCTCTCGCCGATACCGTCGCCGTTCAGCAGCGAGCTCGTCCTCTCCTCGACGATCTCCCTCACAATGTTCGTGGCCCAACCGAATGCGAATGCGCGCGGCGCCGTTAGCGTTCCGGCCGCGTCCGCGTCCGCGTCTCCTTCTCCTTCGACCACGGGGGGGCCATGAGCGAGCCGGCTAAGTCCTCCACGCTGATCGTGCGCATCCGCAACATGGGACGGCGGGACCGCACCCTTGCGGCGGTGCTCATCGGGCTGGTCGTCCTCGCTGTCTTGTTCCTCCTTCTGAGCGGGGGAGGCGGGGGCACCATCGAAGGAGTGAACTCGCCCCCGGTCGTCCGGACATCGCCGACCCCGACGGTCACATCGACGGCTCCGCCGGAGACGGGCCAGGCGTTCGAAGGCACCGGCGTGAACGGCGGCGGCAACACGAGCTCGGCAGTGACGGTGACGCTCGTCGACATCCGCAAACAGAGCGGGAAGCTCGTCGCTACCGTCGACGTCAACGGCAAGGACTACAACGTCTCCGAGGGGCAGACCTTCGCCGACAATTTCCGCGTGATCGAACTTTCATCTTCCTGCGGGACGTTCGTTTTCGGTGATGAGCGCTTCTCCCTGTGCAAAGGCCAGCAAGTGAACAAGTAGCCACAGGATCCGCCGTGTTCCGCAGGGGGAGCAGCGGCGGTAGGGGCCATGAGCAAGCCCCGAGGAAGGGCGCCTTCGGGCGCCCTTTCCCTTTCCTAAACTCCCCGGGAGCCTCGTTCCGGCGCGATACCATGCCCGCATGCTGCGATTCTTGACCGCGGGTGAGTCCCACGGCCCGGCCCTCACCGCCATCATCGAGGGGATGGTGGCCGGCGTTCCCGTCTCCGAGAAGGAGATCCGCGCCGAGCTGACACGCCGGCGCCACGGCTACGGGCGCGGCACCAGGATGAAGCTGGAGGAAGACCGCCTGGAGATCCTCGGCGGCATCCGCCACGGGCGGACCATCGGCTCCCCGATCTCATTGGTCGTCCACAACACCGAGTGGCCGAAGTGGCAACAGATCATGGCCGTCGGCGAAGAGGACGCTCTTGCGGAGGATCCGGCTCTCACCCGGCCGCGGCCCGGCCACGCAGACCTCGCCGGGATGCAGAAGTTCGGGTTCGACGAAGCGCGACCGATCCTCGAACGAGCCAGCGCGCGCGAGACGGCCGCGCGCGTCGCGATCGGGACCGTCTGCAAGTCGTTCCTGGCGGCGCTCGGCATCCACGTCCTTTCGCACGTGATCGAGATCGGCAACGTCAAGGCGGCCGACGACGTCGCGGTCGGCCCCGAAGACCTCGACCGCATCGACGCGTCCCCGTTGCGGTGCCTCGACCAAACGGCCGAAGCGCGCATGATCGCGCTCATCGAGGAGATGCGGCGCAAGGGTGACACGCTCGGCGGCGTGTTCGAAGTGCTCGCGTTCGGTGTGCCGGTCGGCGTCGGATCACACGTGCAGTGGGACCGCCGCCTCGACGCGCAGCTCGCGCAAGCATTGATGAGCATCCAAGCGATGAAGGGCGTCGAGATCGGGCCCGGCTTCGACGTCGCGCACGCGCCGGGGTCCCAGGCGCACGACGAGATCGAGTGGCACGACGGCTACACGCGCCCGACCGACCGGAGTGGCGGAACCGAAGGCGGCATCTCGACCGGACAGGTGATCCGCGTTCGAGCAGCCATGAAACCCCTGTCCTCTCTCGCGCGGTCGCTTCCGACCGTCGACGTGCGAACGAAGGAGCAAGCGCCAGCGATCACGCAGCGGTCCGACGTCTGCGCGGTGCCGGCCGCGGGCGTCGTCGGGGAAGCGATGGTCGCGTTCGTGCTTGCGCGCGGGATGCTCGAGAAGTTCGGCGGCGATTCGCTGGCGGAGACCCGAGGCAACCTCGCCCGCTACCTGGAGACCGTGCCGTGATCGTCTACCTCGTCGGGATGCCGGGCGCCGGCAAGTCGGTCGTCGGCAAGGAGCTCGCGGCGCGGCTCGGGGTGCCGTTCATCGACCTGGACGCCGAGATCGAGCAGGACCGCGGGAAGTCGGTGGGGGAGATCTTCGCGGAGCTGGGCGAGCCCGCGTTCCGCGGGATGGAGGCCGCGACGCTGGTGAAGGCGAGCATGAACGACCCGGCGGTCGTCGCGTGTGGCGGCGGCGTCGTCCTGGAGCCCGCGAACCGCATCACGCTTCGCAATACCGGCATCGCGATCTTCTTGAACGTGGGGATCGAGCGGCTGCGGGAGCGCGTGCCGCCCGCCAGCGACCGGCCGCTGATCCGCC